>JBKJXG010000031.1:0-5459 GCA_046716525.1 Solirubrobacterales bacterium | reverse complement strand
CCCGCGGCGGGGTGCGGTTGCGTGGCGACGAGGGCCGTCTCGAGCGGTGGTGTGACTTCTCATCACGAGGCGAGGCTAAACACGACTCGAGCCCGCCGCGGCACTACGCTGGGCCGTTGCCGATGATCGATAGCGGGAAATGACGATGGGCTCCGGGATTCTGAGCCCACGCAACACCGGCCCCGAGACGAGCTATGTCGAGTTCAACGACCGCCCCTTCGGCGGCCACAGGTTGTTGCTGAAAATGGTTCCAGCCGGGCGCATCCTCGACATTGGCTGTTCGGGCGGTTACCTGGCCGAACGCCTGGCCGGCGCAGGCTGCACCGTCACCGGGATCGAGCTCGACCCGCTGGCTGCCGAGCGCGCCCGCCAGTTCTGCGAGGAGGTGTTCGTCGGCGACGCCGAGACGATCGAGATGGCGTTCGAGCCTGCGAGCTTCGATGCGATCGTCTGCGGCGATCTGATCGAGCACCTGCGCGATCCGGGGGCGCTGCTGGCGCGCGTGCGGCCCCTGCTCAAACCCGGGGGGAGGCTCGTGCTCACCACCCCCAACGTTGCCAACTGGACGATCCGCCTGCAGCTCTTGTTCGGGCGCTTTCGCTACACCGACCGCGGCATCCTCGACCGCACCCATCTGCATCTGTTCACCCGTGCGACCCTCGTCGAGTGCCTGGAGACGGCGGGCTACGAGCTCGAGGCTCTCGACTACACGGTGCCGGTCCCGATCGTCGGTACCCCGGCGATCGAGCGGATCGCCCACGCGGTCGGCAGGCTGCGCCCGCACCTGTTCGCCTTTCAGTTCGTGCTCGCTGCGCGGCCGGCGACCAGCGCGATTGCCGGCGCCGCCGAATGACCGACGTCTCGATCCTGATCCCCGTCCTCAACGGCGGCGAGGATCTGACGAGCTGCCTGACGGCGATCTCCGGGCAGCGCTACGACGACGAAATCGAGGTCGTGATCGGCGACTCGGGAAGCTCGGACGGCAGCGTCGAGCGCGCGCGCTCGATGGGCGCCCGCGTGCTCGAGATCCCAGCGCGGGAGTTTGACCACGGCGCGACGCGCAACCTGCTCGCCGGCGAGGCAAGGGGGGAGATCCTGGCCTTCATCAGCCAGGATGCTCGACCCGTCGCCGCCGACTGGCTCTCGCGGCTGACGGCCCGGCTGCGCGCGGACGAGAGCATCGCCGGCGCCTACGGTCGCCAGGTCGCCCGGCCCGACGCCGTGCCGCCCGAGCGCTACTTCCTCGACTTTCTCTACGGCGCCGAGTCGCGCCTGCAGCAGATCGCCTCGGCGGACGAGCTCTCGATGGAGACGACGCTCTTCTCCAACGCCAACTCGGCGATCCGACGCAGCTGGTGGCAGCGTCTTCCATTCGCCGACGACCTGATCATGAGTGAGGACCAAGACTGGGCCAGGCGGGTGTTGCTCGCCGGTGGGCGGCTTGCCTACGAGGCCGATGCGACCGTCTGCCATTCGCATCCCTACACGATCGCCGCCGCATTTCGTCGTTTTTTCGATTCCGGGGTCTCGTCCGAGCGCTCATATCTATCCGAGGGGGCGTCGAATGAGGCACTGCGATCCAACGCCGCTCGCTACGCCAACGGCGAGCTGAGATGGCTTGCGCGCTCGGGTCATGCCCGCTGGATCCCCTACACGTGCGTCTATGAGCTGTCGAAGTTCGCCGGGCTGGCGCTGGGAAAGCGCCACCGCCACCTTCCACTCGGCCTCAAGCGGCGACTCAGCGCGCACAGCCACTACTGGGACCGAGCGAGCTGATCCGAGTCATCCGGCCGGTAGCCGTGTTGGGTTGGCTAGCCTCTCCAGCCGCAACCACCGAGCAGATGATCTGAGCTGACCGAGATCGCACTGACAGATTCCCCATCGAATCTCGACACCGCGGCGCTCGCCGGTGACGCCGAGACGACCGACACCCTGGAGCTCTCGGTCGTCATTCCCTGTCTCAATGAGGCCGAAGCGATCGAGATCGTGATCGAGAAATCGTTGCGGACGATGCAACGCGAGGGGATCAAGGGCGAGGTGGTGGTCGCTGACAACGGCTCCGAGGATGGCTCGCAGGCGCTGGCCACGGCGGCTGGAGCACGGGTCATCAACGAGCCCCGACGGGGGTACGGCTCGGCATATCAAGCGGGCTTCGCCGCGGCTCGCGGCCGTTTCATCCTCATGGGCGATGCCGACGACACCTACGACTTCACCGAGCTGGACCGTTTCATTGCCCCGCTTCGCGACGGCGCCGACATGGTCATCGGCAACCGCATGAACAACATCCAGCCGGGAGCGATGCCGTGGCTTCACCGTTACGTCGGCAACCCGGTTCTCAGCGGCCTGCTCAACATGTTCTTTCGCACAGGCGTCAGCGACGCGCACTGCGGCATGCGCGCCTTCCGCCGCGACCTGCTGCCGGCGCTCGACCTGCGTGCCACCGGCATGGAGTTCGCCTCCGAGCACGTCATCCGCTCGGCGAAGCTCGGTCTCGACATCCGCCAGGTCGACATCGAGTATCACCCACGCAAGGGCGAGTCGAAGCTGTCGTCGTTCTCCGACGGCTGGCGCCATCTCCGCTTCCTGCTGATCCACAGTCCGGCCTGGCTGTTCACCCTTCCCGGTGCGATGCTCGCGATCGTCGGCATCCTCGGCGGGGCGATCACGCTCAGCGGGATCGAGCTGTTCGGCCGCGAATGGCAGCTTCACGCGCTGATCGCCTCGGTGGCAGCGATCATCATCGGCGCTCAGATCTTCCAGATCGGCGTCTTCTCGCGCGCCTTCGCCTACTACTACCTCGGTGAGAGCGACCGCATGATCGAAACGGCGCGAGCGCGGTTCAGGCTCGAGCATGGACTCATCGCCGGCGCTCTGCTGGTGCTGGTCGGCCTCGTCCTCGCCGCGATCGTCGTCGTGCTGTGGATCGATCGCGGCTTCGGCGAGCTCACCGAGGAGAACCTGGCGCTGGTCGGCTTGACGATGATCGTGCTCGGACTGCAGACGATCTTCGGCGCCTTTTTCCTCTCCGTGCTCGGCCTCAGACGGCGGCCTCACTCGGGTGATCGCGACGCCGAGTGATGATCAGCCAGAGTCCGAGCAAGCCGGCCGCGATCAAGGGGCCGCCGGCCGGGATCGCATAACGCGAGCTCCAGATCGCCGTCGCCGGAGGAATCACAAGCAACAGCACCGAGGTGCCCAGGAGGAGGACCAGCCCGCTGCGCTGTCGCCCCTTCGCCAAGAACACGCCGATGAGGGCGAACAGGGTCGCGATCAGCAGCAGCTTCGGATGCAGGCGAATGATCTCCTGAATCGTTCCCAGCACTTCGAGCCCGCCGCCGAAGTGGAGCTCGTCATCCGCGTAGTAACCGTTCATGCTCCGATTCAATGACGGCTCCACCTCGGGCAGGCGGATCTCGACGCTGAGCTCCCCGTAGTCGTAGCCGGAGAAGTCCTGCGGGCTGAACTTCGGGTGGTAGTAGCGAATCAAGTCGCGGGCGACGACCTTCGCGTAGCTGAGCGGCTGGTGAAGCACCGCTTCAACGGAGAAAGCGCTGAGCTGATCGTTTCCCGCCGGCGGGCCGCCGTAGAGAATGCGAGCCGGAGATCCCGGCTGCCAACCGTAGAAGTCAGGCCCTGGGCGCTCGTCGGTCGGCGTCGTCTCGCACAGCCGCTCGGTGCCCGCGGGGGGCTCGAAGCGACTGCAGTCCGCGAACGGAGCGGTCCGTGAATACGTGGCCCAGCCTGTTGCCTCGGAGACCGTGAAGGCCCCCGTATAGGACGAGCTCAGAGCCATGTAGGCGATCACCACGACGCTCGAAGTTGCGACGGCGGCGGCGGCGCCGGCGAAGCGGGGGGCGCGCGGCCCGGGCAGGGCGAAGACAAGCCACAGTCCCAGGAAGGGGATCAGCAGCACCGCCATCGACCTCAGCCAGACACACGCGCCGAGGGCAAGACCCGCGGTCGCGAGCCAGACGATGCGACTCGTCAGCGCCCCTTTGATGACTCGGGGATCTTCGAGCGCGCGAACGCTCGCGTACAGGGCCGCCACCAAGGCCAAGCTGAACGGTGCCTCGGCCCTGAGGATGTGTTCGAGGAAGATCTGATCCAAAGGCAGCGCAACCGCGGCGGCTACCGCGACGGCGGCCCACCTCGGCGCCTCGAGCCGGCGCACGAGCCCGTACATGAGCGCAGCGGTCACAAGGCCGAGCAGGTGCTGGATCGCGATTGTCAGCTCGAGCTGATCGGAGATCGCATGGACAGCCCTGAGAAAGAGGGGGTAGCCAATCGGACGGGTCGAGTCGCTGAACAGCTCTCCGCCGGCCATCTCGAGAAAGAGCACGGTGTCGTACGAGGTCGCGTAGGCGGGCCCGTACTCGAGGCTGAGGGCGATCCGCAGGACGGCGCCGGCGAGGAGGACCGCGATCAGGGCGTGGGGCACGTCCCGCAGCGTCAGCAAGCGGCGTCGGTGGCGGTCCATCGGCGCCATCGTAGAGCGCCTGTCGCGACGGCGATGGGGACTCGTAACGGTTCGCTACCGGCCGTTTCGCGTGACGAACTTCTTCAGCCCGTCGCACAGCGCCGCGGCGATGCGCTGGCGGTACTTGCCGCTCTCGAGCTTCTCGGCGTCGCGCGCGTTGTTCATGTTCGCGGTCTCGATGAAGACCTTCGGCACGTTTGAGAGTCGCAAGCCGCCGAGGTCGGAGCGTTCGTCGATGCCGTCATCGCCGGTGTAGGTCGCGGGCGGGATCGAAGTACCGCGTTCGTAGGCGCCGCGGATGCGCGCGGCGAGCTTGCGCGAACGTCCGTAGATGTCGTCGGTCAGGCCGCGCGTCTTTGCGGGGCGGATGACGTGAAAGCCTCGACCCGACGACGGGCCGCCGTCGGCGTGGATCGAAAGCGCCGCGTCGGAGCCGGCACGGTTGCCGATGCGCGCTCGCTCGTCGATGCAGGGCCCGACGCCATCGTCGTCCTCCCGCGTCATCACCACCTTCGCCCCGGCGCTCTCGAGCAGACGGCGCAAGCGCTTGGCGACGCTGAGCGTGTAGGCCGGCTCGGTGTACCCCGATGCCGTCTGCGTACCGGTCGTGTCGCACTCCTTGCGCTCGCCGTTTCCGATCGGCACCTGCTGGTTGATCGCGTCGGGGTGGGCGCCGTTGGCGCCGTTGTGGCCAGGGTCGAGCGTGATCACGGCCCCCGCCAGGGCGCTGCCGGCGCGTTCGAGCGTGCGCTCGCTGCGCTGAGCCGGCGCGGGCGCGACCAGCAGCCCTGCAGCCAGCGCTGCCACCGCCACGTTCATCAGAGCGTCAACTTCTCAGTGCTCGAGCACGAGCCCGAGGAACTGCTTCGTCCGCGCTTGTTGCGGGTTGCCCAGGACCTCGGCGGGGGGCCCCTCTTCAACGATTACGCCCTCGTCCATGAACACAACTCGGCTCACGACCTCGCGGGCGAAGCCGATCTCG
>JBKJXG010000030.1:0-11337 GCA_046716525.1 Solirubrobacterales bacterium | reverse complement strand
TTCAGCCTGCATGCGCCCGAGGCGGCGACGCTCACCGTTGGCCGCGGCGTCGAGTTTCGCCGCGGCTTTCGCTGCGAGCTCGCGCCCGGAGCGAAGCTGACGATCGGCGACGGGACGAAGTTCACCTACGACGTGCTGATCCAGTGCACGACGACGATCGCGATCGGCAAGCGCTGCATCTTCGGCCAGGCCTCGGCGATCTTCGACGGCAACCATCGCTTTCGCGACCACAACAGGCCGGTGCTCGAGCAGGGCTACGAGCTGAGGCCGATCGTGATCGCAGACGACGCCACGGTGACGACGAAGTGCACGATCGTCGCCGATATCGGCACCCATTCATTCGTCGGCGCCAATGCGGTCGTCAGCCGCGACCTGCCCGCCTACGTGCTCGCGCTCGGCGCCCCCGCGAGGCCGGTCGACTACTACGGGCCCGAAGGCGGCGAGCCACCCGAGCTCGCCACCGATCGCTCCGACAAGTCGGGCTGAGCTGCGGCCGCGCCGGGCGCCTGTGAGCTCGCCTGCGACCAGGCGGCGAGGAACGACGGCGCCAGCCGTTGCAGGTAGTAGAGGTTGGCGCTGTTCCACGCCCGCTCGCCAATGAGCGGGGCCTTCTTGCCGATGAACGCCGTCAGGTAACGGCCGCGCCCGCTCGCGGTTGGTGCCGCGCTCGCGCGCGAGAAGAGGCGATGGAAGTACGGCTCGATCTCGGGGTGAAGCTGGTGCAGACGGTGCTCGGCGAAGGCGATGCGCCGCACACGGGCGTCCCAGAAGTCTAGATCCATTGCGTGCAGGTGCTCGGCCTCGGCATCGCGCGCGTAAAGCAGCCGAAAGCCGTGGGCGCGCATGCGATAGGCGAGCTCGATGTCCTCGTTGCCGAACGGCAGATTGAGCTCGTCGAAGCCGCCGGTGAGCTCGAGCAGCGAGCGCTTGACGGAGGCGTTGGCCGTATAGAAGCGCCCCCAGCCGGCCTCGATCCCGGCGATGTTCGGATAGTCGAACTGGATCCCGTCCCCGAGCCAACGCATGAATGGCGTTACACGTAACTCGGCGGCCCAGCGCACGTCGCCGAGCACGCCGGCGTTCGCGTCGGGGTAGCGCCAATGCCAATCGAGATGCGCGGCGATGAGTCCCGGCCCGGCCAGCACGTCGTCGTCGATGAAGAGAATCAACGCAGCAGCTGCCGAGCGCCAGGCGAGGTTGCGCGCCGCCGAGGCGCCCGCGCGCTCGGCTTGCAGCACGCGGACCTCGAAACCGCGCTCGCCTGCGAGCGCTCGCGTCGTCTCGATCGAAGTCTCTGCGGCATCGGCAGCGACGATCACAGCGAAGCTGCCGGCGGCGGCACTCTGGCGATCGAGCCGGTCGAGCACCCGTCCGAGCTTCTCGGGGCGTCCGAGGGTCGGGATGACGACGGTGAGCTCGGCCACGGCCCGTTCGAGACTAGCTTTCGCATTGAATGAGCGAGCTCACCACCACGGTTCCCCCGAGCGAGCCGGAAGTCCTCGAGAGCGATCGGCTGGTGGCGCTCGGCGACCGCGGTCTGCGCCGGCACACCGCGCGCGGGACGCTGATCAACTCCGGCTTTCAGATCGGCTTTTCGCTGATTGGGCTCCTGCGCCAAGTCGCGGTCGCGATCTTCTTGACCGCGAGCGAGTTCGGCTTCTGGGGACTGATCGTGGCGACGCTGCTGACACTCGGCTGGCTCAAGCAGATCGGGATCAGCGACAAGTACGTGCAGCAGGACGAGGCAGACCAGGAGGTCGCCTTCCAGCGCGCGTTCACGCTCGAGCTCGCCTACACCGGCGTCTTCTACCTGCTCGTAGTCGCGCTGCTGCCGGTGTACGCGCTGATCTACGGCCGGCCCGAGATCCTGCTGCCCGGTTTCGTGCTCTCGCTCGCCTTCCTCGCGAGCGCGCTGCAGTCGCCGATCTGGATCGCCTACCGTCAGATGCGCTTCGTCAAGCAGCGCACGATCGAGGCGATCGACCCCGTCGTCACCACGGTGGTCACGATCGGCCTCGCCGCGGCGGGCGCCGGCTACTGGAGCCTGGTCATCGGAGCTCTCGCCGGGACCTCCGCCTCAGCCGCAGCGGCGCTGGCTACCTGCCCCTACAAGCTCGCCTGGGACTTCGACCGCGACACGCTTCGCGAGTACGTCGGCTTCTCCGCGCCGCTGCTGGTCTGGGGCCTGAGCTCGCTGGTCATGGTCCAGGGGGCGGTGATCGTCGGCAACGCCAGCTTCGGGCTCGCCGGGCTCGGGGCGATGGGTATCGCCCAGAGCTTCGCGTTCTTTGCCGATCGCGTCGACCAGGTGATTCGCCAGACCGTCTATCCGGCGATCTGCGCGGTCGCCGACCGCCGCGACCTGCTCTTGGAGACCTTCGTCAAGACGAACCAACTCGCGGTCATGTGGGGAGTTCCGTTCGGCATCGGGCTGGCGCTGTTTGCGCCCGATCTGATCACCTACGTGCTCGGCGAGCGCTGGCGTCTGGCCGAGGGCGTGCTGCAGGCGTTCGGGCTGATCATCGGCTTTCGCCAAATCGGCTTCAACTGGTCGATCTTCTACCGGGCGATTGGTGAGACGAAACCGATCGCCGTCAACGCCGTGGTCATCACCATCGGCTTTCTGGCCGTGACGGTGCCACTGATGCTGAGCATCGGACTCGACGGCTATGCGCTCGGGATGGCGATCGTGTTGCTCTTCGACCTCGCTTCACGCGCCTTCTACTTGGCGCGGTTGTTTCCCGGCTTCAACCTGCTCACCCACGCGCTGCGCGCTGTCGTGCCGAGCCTGCCCGCTCTGGCCTTCGTGCTCGCGCTCCGTGTCGGCGCCGACGTCGAGCGCTCGCTCGCCTACGTGCTCGCGGAGCTCGCGATCTATGTCGCCCTCAACCTGCTGGTCGCCTGGCGCTTCGAGCGGACGCTGCTGACCGAGATGTCCGGATACCTGCGCGCGCCGCGCCCGGCATGAACGCTTCAGCCGTCGGCCTGCACTTCGATCCGCGCCGCGAGGAGGCCGAGCTGCGCGAGTACCTCGGGCCTGCCTACGACCGCTCGCGGCTCGAGCGCTACGAGCAGCAGCTCGAGCAGGAGTTCGCCGAGTGTGGCGACGAGGCGGCGTTTTACCACGGCTCCGAGGGCTACCTCTACAACCTCACCGCGTTTGCGATGACCGCCACCAAGCTCCCGTACCTGGAGCTGCTCGTCAGAGCCGTCGCACCCGGCGCCCGCGTGCTCGATTACGGCTGTGGCATTGGCTCGGATGGGTTGGCACTGTTGGAGGCCGGCTACAGAGTCGAGTTCGCCGAGTTCGACAACCCCTCGGCGGCCTACCTGCGCTGGCGCCTGCGCCGGCGCGGCGTCGAGGCTCCGATCCACGATCTCGATCGCGGCGTCCCGGCGGGCTACGACGCTGCATACGCGTTCGACGTGATCGAGCACGTCGACGACCCGTTCGCGCTGCTCGGCGAGCTGGAGACGAGGGCCGACCTCGTGCTGGTAAATCTGCTCGAGCCCGGGCCGGGGGAGACCGCGCTTCATCGCGAGCTGCCGGTCCGGGCGCTGTTGGGGCGGGCGGTGGCTCGAGGGGTTGTGGGATACCGGCTGCTTCATGGGCGCTCGCACGTGGTTGCGTATGCCAGTGAGGGTGAGGTTGGGATTGGGGGTCTGATTGCGGGGTGGGGGCGTGTGGCCGTGGAACGCTTGCGGGCGCGAGCGCGGATCTCGTAGCGGCGATCGACGGATCTGGGGGCAACAGCGGCCCGAATGCGTCGAACGGTTGAGTTCTCAGATGAACGGGCTGCGCGACTCGATGGCGCCTCGCAACGCGTAGGCGAAGGCGACCGCGTCGTAGGCCACGTACCAGGCCGCCCACTGCGAGCCGGCGCCCCCGGCCCGGCAACGGGACGCGAGCACGCGGGCGTAAGGGAGAGTCCCGAGCAGGGCGAGCCGATGGCGGCGCGCGGCAACCACGGCCAATAGTGCGAGGACAAAGAGGCTCCGCTGCGTTTGCTTGAAGACACCCAGGCTCGCGACCTCGTCACGCAGACCGCGGTGGTCGCGAAACAGAGGCGCGAGGACCCGTTCGCGCTTGGCGACCGCGATCCAGCCCGCGATGCCGATCTCCTCGACGGCGTGATGGACGAGGGCGGGGGGCAGGTAGGCGATCGCGGCGCCCGCTTCGCGAGCCCGCCAGCCGAGGTCGGTGTCCTCCCCGGCGACCCGGTAGCGCGCGTCGAAGCCACCGAGGCGTTCGAGCAGCTCCCGGGGATAGACGATGTTGCATGTCTGAAACCAGGGTCCAGCGGCTTCGATCAGCTTCGAGCGCGTCAGCGGGCCGGTGCCCACTAGTTCGCTCGGTGATGGCGTGGTGCGGCCCTGAAAGCACGTCTCGGGCTCGTCGCCGATCGCGGCGAGGATCGCCGCCGCCCAGCCCGCGGTCGCCTCGCAATCGTCGTCGATGAAGGCGACGTGCGTGGCGCGAGCCGCGCGCCAGCCGATATTCCTCAGCGCCGCGATCCCGGGCCTCGAAGCGACCGCGATCGCCCTCAGCCCGAGTCCGACCGCCTGCGTGGACGATGTCAGCAGCGCCGCCGTCTCATCGCTCGAAGCGTCATCGACGACGATCACCTCGAGCGCCGACGCGGGCGCCGTCTGGTGGGCGAGCGAGTTCAGCAGGCGTTCGAGGCGCGCGCTGCGGTCTCGCGTGGCGACAACGATGCTGAGCTGCGGTTTGCTCATGCGCCTACCACCCGGGCCGGGCGGGTACGACTCGCAGCGGTCGCCGGGCCCGCAGCCACGGCGGCGACGGCGAGGATGGCGATCAGCGGCTCCAGCGGCGCTCGGTAGCGGGTACCCGAGGCCGAAATGAAGACCACCGAGGCAGCGAGCGCGACCGCCAGCACCGGAAGCACGACCTCGCGCCGGTGACGCTGGCGCCAAAGCGCGAACAGGGCCAGCGCCAAGAGCGCGTAGTACATCGCCAGGCCCGCCCCCGTCACCGCCTCCGAGCGGCCCTCGAATGGAACCTCGTCGAGCGCGCGGGCCGGGCGGCGCACGTCCCAAAGCCGCGAAAGCCCATTCCAATAGAAGGCCTCGGCGAGCGAGAACGGGTGCTCGCCGATGTAATCGCGGGCGGCCTGCTGAGCGCCGGAGCGCACGGCGGCATCGCTCACCGGCGGGCCCTCGAAGACCGCCGGCATCTCGCTTATCAGCGGTCGCCAGGCGTAGGGATAGACAGGATCGCCGGCGGCATCGTCGTTGAAGGTGCCGTAGGCGGCGGCGTCCTGAACGGAGATCGGGATCACGTCGCCGTCGTTGAGAACGGTGTTTCGGACCGTCCACGGCAAGACGACGAGCGCCGCCGCGGCCGCGCACAACGCCGCCAGCCCGAGCCCGCGCCCCCACCCGGAGGCAAGCACCCAGGCGACAGCAATCCCGGCGAGAAGGAACACCGAGGTCGGGCGCACGAGCAGGTTGATCCCGAGCACGAGCCCCGCGCCGAGAGCGAGGCCGGTGCTGGGCGTGCGGTTCAAGACCAACAGCAGCAACAGGGTCGTCAGCGGGATCGCCAGGGCCTCGGGATAGATGAGGCCGAAGAGCTCCCACGCCAGCGGGAAGACGGCGACGACGAAGGCGCTCCAGATCGCGACGCGGGCGCCGAACAGGTGGCGCGCCAGCAGCCACGCCAAGAGCACGCTGAGCGGCGCCAGCACCAGTGCCTGGACAAGTTCGACCCTGGTCGGCGAGGGGCCGAGGAGCTCGTAGATGATCCCTACCCAGGCCGGATACAGCGGCGCCTTCCAGGCCGAGGCGTGGGCCTCACCGAAGGGAAGCGTCGACCACCAGAGCTTGCCCTGCGTGAAGAAGATGCCCTCGCTGTGGTACTCGCCCTGGTCGCCAGGTAAGCCATCGAGGCGGATCAGAGCGATGTAGGCGACGACGATTGCCGCTGTCAGCGCCATCGCCGCGGCGACCGATCTCAGCTCCGCCCTCGGCACCTCGCCCAGATACGCCCGCCCGCGCTCGACCGCCGCCGGCACAGCCTCAGGCTCGCGCCGTCGCGGGCATCGCAACGAGCATCGCGGCCGCGGCCTCGCGCCCGAGCCTGACGCTGTAGTTGGTGCCGCGGTCCTCGGGATATATCTGGGTCGTGTTGGCGAGCATCAGGCCCCGCACCGGCGTCTGCATGTCCGGGATGCGCTCGCGGTAGTCGGTGGTGACGATCGGCTGGGCGGCCGGCTCGCTGTGGACCCAGAAGCGCTTGACCCAGTCACGTGTGTAGTCCGGATTGACCTGCTTCAGTCCGGGTTCGTAGGCGTGGAGAAGAGCTTCGAAGCCGAGCGAAAGCAGCGGGTCGCCCGGTTGCACGTAGTTGGCGATGTAAAGGAAGCGGCGATCGCCGTAGTCGCCGGGGGAGACGAGATTGGTGTGCTCGACCAAGCCCACGAACGGCAGGCCCGGGTCGGCGATGTTGGTCCAATAAAACGGCGTGAAGCTGCGGTCCATCTCGATCAGGACGCAGAGCGCGGTGTGGTACTCGATCGACTCGAGCTTGCTGCGGTAACGCGAACCGACGGCGCTACTGAGCTCCTCGTCGAGGAGCGCGTCGAAGACATCGTTGGGGACGGTCGCGAGGACGGCGTCGTAGCTTTCTGGCTCGCCCTCGGGCTCGAACTGGCGCGGATCGAGTCCGCGCCGAAAGGAGCCCGCGGCGCCGGCGGTGATCTCGAAGCCACCACCCTCGGCGCTGATGCGAAGTGCCGGGCGGTCGATGAGCACGCGTCCTCCATGCGATTCGATCTCGGCCACGAGCCGCTCCAGCAGCGGTTGCCAGCCGCCGCGCGGATAACCGAGCAGCTCCTCGCGCGCCTCGGCTCCCTTGATCTGGCGGCGGACCGTGAGCTTGCTCCACAGCCATCCCATCGAGATCGAGTCGGCGCGGTCGCCGAACTTGCCACGTAGCAGCGGCCCCCAGACCTTGTCCCAGGCCTGCGGCCCCATCGCCTTGACGATCCACTCGCGCGCGGTCTGGGCTTCGAAGTGCTCGACCGAGCGATGACGCCGCTGAAGCCCCAGCACCGCCAAGCCCATCCGCAGTCTCGTCGCGATCGAGACGGGCGAGAAGCGCAGCAGGTCGAGCGGGCTCGTGAACGGATGGCTGGCGCCGTCGACGAACATCGCCATGCTCGACCTGCACCACTGGATCGCCTCGGCCATGCCGAGCTCCTCGTAGAGCTCGACAATCGCCTGGTCGCTGGTGAAAAGGTGGTGGTAGTAGCGCTCGAGCATGTGACCGTCGCCGACATCCAGCGAGGCGACCTGGCCACCCAGCCCGGGCCAGCGCTCGTAGACGTCACAGCTATGCCCCCCAGCGCCGAGGTCGCGGGCAGCGCTGAGCCCGGCGATGCCGGCCCCGATCACCGCAACGCGCATCAGTTCCGCCCCTCGCTGCCGATTCGCATCGAGGCCATGTTTGCAGCCGCCAACCCGGCGGGTGCCGATGATCTGGGCGATAGCCTCGCCGGCGTGCTGGTCAGCGTGGTTATCCCAACGAGCAGGAGAACGAGGCTCGCCTTCGCGCTCGAAGCGCTCTCCGCTCAATGCCTTCCAGCAGACCAGTTCGAGGTCGTGGTGGTGCTCGATCCCGGTGCGGGGTCGCTGCCCACGCCGCATATCGATGGGCTCGAACCCACATATGTTCAGGGCGCCACCACCGGCAACATCGCAGCACTGCGTAACACGGGGTGGCGCACCGGGCGCGGTGAGCTGATCGCCTTCACGGACGACGACTGCCGGCCGGCGCCCGATTGGCTCGAGGCCCTGGTGGCTGCCTATCGGCCTGGAGCCATCGTCCAGGGAGCAACCGAGCCCGATCCCGACGAGCTTGGATCGCTTCACGGGCTCGCTCGAAGTCAGCGGGTGAGTCCGCCGAGCCCCAACTTCCAGACCTGCAACATGCTCTACCCGCGCGCCGCGATCACCGAGCTTGGCGGCTTCGACGAGCGCTTCGCCGCGCTCGGCGAGGACACCGACCTCGGCCTGCGGGCGGTCGGCGCCGGCTACACGCTCGTCGCCGCGCCGCAGGCGCTCGTCCACCACGCCGTGATCTCGCGCACCGTTGCTGCTGCTGCGCGCGAGGCATGGCGTCGGGACAGCCTCGCGCTCGTCGTCCGCAGCCATCCCGAGCTTCGTGACTCCCTGCCCTACCGCTGCTTCTACCGGCGCTCACACGCGCAATTGCTGCTGGCGGCGGCGGGTCTCGTTCTCGCCCGGCGGGGGCGCCGCGCGGCCTCGATGCTGGCACTCCCGTATCTCAGCGCGATCGTCGGCACGACGACGGTGTCGCCCCTTCGCCTGGCGCGCCGCCTCGCGCATGTGCCGCTGCGGGCCCTTGTCGACGCGGTTGAGATCGCAGCCGCCCTGCGCGGCGCGATCCGTTCGCGCACCCCGGTCGCCTGATGCGGATCGCACTGCTCACCCCCACCTACTGGCCGGAGGTGCGGCGCGGGACCGAGCGACTCGTGCACGACTTGGCGACGATGCTCGTCGGTCGCGGCCACGAGGTCACGATCCTGACCAGCCATCGCGGCAGTTCGACCAGCAGGCGAGAAGACGGCGTCTGGGTCTCGCGAGCCTGGCGACCACGCGAGCGGGTACCGCTGAACTGGTACGAGCATCACCTCGCCGCCGCGCCTGCCGTTGCCGCTCGCCTGTTGGCCGGCCGCTTCGACGTCGCCCACGCCTTCTTCGTCGTCGACGCGCTCGCCGCGCTCTGGGCGCGCCGGCTCGGTGGGCCGCCCGTGCTCGCCAGCATGCACGGGATCCCGACCCGCGCATGGCTCGTGCGTCGCCGCTATCGCCTCGAGATGATCGAACGGGTGGCGCGCCGGGCCGAAGCCGTCTCCGTCCTCTCAGAGGCGGCAGCGACCGCCTACGAGCGCTACTTCGCCCGGCGCCCGCAGATCCTGCCCGGCGCCGTCTTCTGCGCCGACTTCGCCACTGACTCGCCGCCGGCCCAGCCCCCGTTTGCATTCGCCCCGGCCAGCTTCGGCGACCCGAGAAAGCGAGGCGCGCTGCTGGTCGAGGCGTTCGAACGGCTTCGGCGCATGCGCCCGGAGCTCGAGCTCGCGGTGCTCGAAACGCCGGATCCCGTGCTCTCCGCGCGGCCGCCAACGCTGCCGCCCGGCGCGCGACTCGTGCACGCCCCCGACACCGCAGCGTTGGCCGCGCTCTACAGCTCGGGTGGAGCCACCATTCTCGCCGCGCGCGAGGAGGCCTTCGGCCTGGTCTTGGTCGAGTCGCTTGCCGCCGGCACGCCCGTGGTCGCTGCGCGATCGGGTGCCTGCCCGGAGATCGTCACCGATCCGCGGACCGGAACCTTGTTCGACTCCGACGACCCCGCCGATCTCGCTGCGGCGATCGATTCCACGCTCGAGCTCGGCGCCGACCCCGAGACCGCCGCGCGCTGTCGCGAAGCGGCGGCGCCGCACGACTGGGCGCGAGTCATCGATCGCTACGAGGAGACCTACGCTCGCGTTCGCGGCTGAGCGACGAGCGAGCTCGGCAAGCATTGAAACTTGGGCCACGCCATTCTCACACCGCTCGGGCGAGCACCGCCACGTGTGGCACACCCTGACCACGAGCGACGAACTGCTTGGCCAGCCGCTTCAGCGGGCGCTCGCGCCGACCGTAGGATGGATGGGCCGGAGCCAGCGGGATCGCATACGGGCGCGAGCGCCGCAGCGCCTCGAAGCCTGCTGCCCGCAGCAGCTTGAGGTGGGCAGCGGGGTTGGGAATCCACCACTGGCACCGCTCGCCGGCTCGCAGCTCGTACAGCGCCCGCCGCCGTGACACCAGCGTGGTGACGAGGCTGATCTCCTCCGCCGACATCAGCTGCCCGTCGCAGACGCTGCGGATCGCGGTGAGGGCCCGCACGGGGTCGCGCAGGTGCAGGAGCAGGCTGCCGCAGGTGACGACATCGAAGCTGCCGAGGCGCTCCGGGCTCAGGTCGTAGGCGTTGATCTCGACCCGCTCGACGTTCGAGCCCAGCAGCCGCTTCGCCGTCTCGAAGCCGGCGCCCGGGTCAGCGCCGGCAACGGCGACCAGATGCTCGACTTCCTGCGGGTCCGCCGTCGGCGCCCAGTCCCACTCGCTGGGATGGGAGATGTCGGCGGCGATCACCTCGGACGCGCCGCGGCGCTCGAGCTCGAAGGCGATGAAGCCGTCGTAGGGTCCGACGTCGAGACAGCGCTTGCCGGCGATGTCGGGCCACGGCATCAGCGTCGCGATCGGGCGCAGGTCGAACCAGCCTGGCGTCTCGACTCCGGGGGCCAACTCGAGCGTGTGGTACCAGAAGCCGCGCTCGGCGATCGCCGCGCGGGCCGTCTCTGCGTCGGTGCGGACCGGTGCGGGCGAGGTGTTCGCATCCGCGGCCATGGAGGCGTTGTAGCGCATCGTTTGGGTAGGGGTAGAGGGATGGCACCGTTGTCGCTCTACAAAGCCGTCTACGGCCGCTGTTACATTGCGCGGCGGTCCAAATCAGGCACACCCCGACCAAGGAGGAACGTTGACCAAGTCTGAATTCGTAGAAAGCATCGCCGGCGACTTCGACAGCAAGAAGGCGGCCGCCGACGCGGTCGACACGCTGCTCGACAGCATCACCAACACCCTCGCCGGTGGCGGAGAGATCAACTTCACCGGCTTCGGCAAGTTCAGCGTCGCCGAGCGCGGCCCCCGCCAGGGCGTGAACCCGCGCACCGGCGAGCGGATCACGATCGCGGGCGGCAAGGTGCCGAAGTTCTCCGCGGGAGCAGGCCTCAAGTCGAAGGTCAAGGGCAGCTGAGCCCAGAGGCATGATGCGGGTTCTCCGCACGCACGGATGACGCACGGTCACCTTCGCTGGATCGCGCCCGTCGGAACTCGCCCATGCCCACCGGCATGGCCTTCGCCCGCCGGCCACGCCCAGCTTGGTGCCGTGCGCCCCCGCACGCACGGCCAACCCACATCACGCCTCTAGCTTTCGCCGACCGGCTCGCGGCGCTCGTCAACGAGCGTCGCAGCCAGGTCTGCCTCGGCCTCGACCCCGACCCGGGCGGCCTCGAGCCGCGCTCTCGGCCACCTTCGGCGGACCCGGCCGAGGCGGCGGCCGAGGCCGTGGCCGAGCACTGCATCGAGCTGATCGGCGTCGCGGGTCCCGCCTGCGTCGCCGTGAAGCCGCAGCTTGCCTGTTTCGAGCGGCTCGGCTGGGCCGGCTGGCGGGCGCTCGAGCAGGTGATTGAAGCCGCGCACGCGGCGGACCTGCTGGTGGTTGCCGATGGCAAGCGCGGCGACGTTCCGGTC
>JBKJXG010000029.1:0-4294 GCA_046716525.1 Solirubrobacterales bacterium | reverse complement strand
GCATCGAGCAGCGTGATCCGGATCCCTGCCTCGCCGGCGGCGGCGATCAGGGCCCGACCGATCTCGTTCGGGTCCTCGTAGGGCTCGCCGCCGGGGCCGTGATGCAGGTAATGGAACTCGCCGACGGCGGTGATCCCCGACAGCGCCATCTCGGCGAAGGTTGCCCGCGCGAGGCGACGGTAGCTTGCGGGATCGAGCTTGGCGGCGAGCTCGTACATGCGCCCACGCCAGGTCCAGAAGCTGCCGCCCTCGCCGTGCGTGCGCCCGCGAAGCGCACGATGAAAGGCGTGCGAGTGCGAGTTGGCAAAGCCGGGCAAAGTCAGGCCACCGAGCCTGGTGGCGCCCGCAGGAGCCGCGGCGATGCCGGCGGACACGGAGACGATGTGCTCCCCCTCGACCTCGACCACGACGCCGCTCTCGGCCATCTCGCCGCCGAGCCACGCCAGCTCGCACCAGTACGTGCTGACCACGCTCACGAACCCACGCGCTCGACGAACTCGGTGATGCGCTCGACGAACGCCTCGCGGTGGAAGCGCTCGAAGTGCTCCCAGGTTGTCAGTGTCCTCGGGTCGCCGACGCGATCGAGAAAGAGGACGCCGTCGAGGTGGTCGATCTCGTGTTGGAAGGTTCCGGCCGTGAGCCCGCGCTTGACCACGTCGTGCGAGTGCCCATCGCGATCGAGGTAGCGCACCCGTACGTTGACGTTGCGCTCGAGCTCGCCGCGCAGGTCTGCGACCGAGAGGCAGCCCTCGTTGATCACAACCATCTCTGAATCGAGCGGCTCGATCACCGGGTTGACGAGAATCGTCAGCGCGATCGGGGGCTTGTACGGATAGCGCGGGTTGTGGTCGACCTCGGCGACAGTGATCCGCAACGCGCGGCCGATCTGGTTGGCGGCGAGGCCGGCGCCTCCGGCGGCGCGCATCGTCTCGATCATGTCGTCGATCAACGTCTGGACCTCAGGTGAGGCGAGCTCGTCGCGGCTCACCTCGCGGGCGCGCTCGCGCAGCACGGGATGTCCGACCTGAAGAATCGGCAGCGTCGCCACCTAGCCGCCGGACCCTGGCTGGTCGACCATCGGCACGCGCACACCCCGCTGCGAAGCGACTTCGAGTGCACGCTCATAGCCTGCGTCGGCGTGGCGGATCACGCCCATGCCAGGATCGGCAGTGAGCACCCGGTCGAGTTTTTGCGCAGCGAGCTCCGTGCCGTCGGCGACGCAGACCATGCCGGCATGGATCGAGCGGCCGATGCCGACCCCGCCGCCGTCATGGATGCTGACCCAGGCCGCGCCCGAGGCGGTATTGACGAGGGCGTTGAGCAGGGGCCAGTCGGCGATTGCGTCGGATCCGTCGAGCATCGACTCCGTCTCACGATAGGGCGAGGCGACCGAGCCCGAGTCGAGGTGGTCGCGGCCGATCACGACCGGGGCGCTGAGCTCACCGCTTCGGACCATCTCGTTGAACCGCAGTCCGAGTCGGCGGCGCTCGCCATAGCCAAGCCAGCAGATTCGCGCCGGCAGGCCCTGGAAGGCGATGCGCTCCCTCGCCATCCGGATCCAGCGCGCCAGCGCGTCGTCGTCGGGGAACTCGGCCATTACGGCGCGATCGGTGGCGACGATGTCGGCCGGATCGCCCGACAGCGCCACCCACCGAAACGGGCCCTTGCCCTCGCTGAACAGCGGCCGGATGTAGGCCGGGACAAAGCCTGGGTAGGCAAAGGCGTTCTCGAAACCGCCAAGCTCGGCCTCGCGGCGCAGGCTGTTGCCGTAGTCGAAGACCTCGGCGCCCGCCTCCATGAACCCGACCATGGCAAAGCAGTGGGCCGCAGCCGAAGCGCGGGCGCGCTCGATGTAGCCGTCGGGATCACGCTCGCGCAGCGCGTCCGCCTCGGCCAGCGAGAGCCCTGCGGGCACATAGCCGACGAGCGGATCGTGGGCGCTGGTCTGGTCGGTGACGACGTCGGCGTCGAAGCCGCGGCGCAAGAGCTCGGGCACGACCTCGGCCGCGTTCCCGCAGAGGCCGACGCTCAAGCCGCGGCGCTCGCGCTTGGCAGCCGTGCAGCGGGCGACCGCATCCTCGAGATCATCCGCCTGCTCGTCGAGATAGCGAGTCTCGAGCCGGCGGCGGATGCGCTCGGGGTCGACCTCGACACAGAGCGCGACCCCATCGTTCATCGTCACCGCCAGCGGCTGCGCCCCGCCCATCCCGCCGAGCCCGGCCGTGAGCGTGATCGTCCCGGCAAGCGTGCCGCCGAAGCGCCGCCGCGCGATCTCGGCGAAGCATTCGTAGGTGCCCTGGACGATCCCCTGGCTGCCGATGTAGATCCACGAGCCGGCGGTCATCTGACCGTACATCGTCAGCCCAAGCTGCTCGAGGCGGCGAAACTCGTCCCAGTTGGCCCATTCGCCGACGAGGTTGGAGTTGGCGATGAGGACGCGCGGCGCCCACTCGTGGGTGCGAAAGACACCCACGGGCTTGCCCGACTGCACCAGCAGCGTCTCGTCGTCGGCGAGCGCACGCAGCTCGCCGACGATCACGTCGAAGGCCCCCCACGAGCGCGCGGCACGGCCGGTGCCGCCGTAGACGACGAGGTCGTCGGGGCGCTCTGCGACGTCGGGATCGAGGTTGTTCATCAGCATTCGCAGCGCCGCCTCCTGCGGCCATCCCCGGCAGGAGAGCTCTGCGCCCGTGGGCGCCCGGACCTCTCGCGGGCCGCTCACCTCAGCGCCTCAGCGGCGTCGTCCCGCTTCGCTTCGCTGCTCATCATCTCGCCGCCGAACTGTCGCGGTGCAGGATCGGAAACCTCGGATTGTCGAACGGCTCGCCGGCCTCAAGCTCGTGCTCGAGGCCAGGGAAGGGCGGGCTGGTCCGATGCGAACGCGGGGCGTAGCGGGCGTCATCGCCCAGCAGCCGTACCGAGAACGCCCGGCGCAGACTGGGCGACCCGCCGGCCTGGTGCAGGGTCAACATGTGAAAGGCAACGGCGTCGCCTGGCTGCAATTCCCAGCCGAGGATCTCGTGATCGGAGCGGGTCGCCTCGATGTCGGGCACGTCCGCAAGCTCACCCTCGTTGAAGACAAGCGCCGCCTGCGAAACGAAGGTTCGCGGCATGTACCAGGTTCCCGAGGCGTGCGACCCGGCAACGAACTCGAGCGTGTTCTCGCGCCTGACCGGGTCGACGGGCAACCAAAGGGAGACGTTCTGGCGACCTTCGACACAGTAATACGGCTGGTCCTGATGCCACGGGCTCGGCTCCTCGCTGCCCGCCTCCTTGACTAGGACGTGGTCGTGAAACAGCCGTACCGTCTGTGCTCCCACCAACTTCGCGGCGAGCAGTCCGAGGCCGGCCTCGTGGATCACCGTCTCGTACTCGCTGATCCGATCCCAGTTGCAGAAATCCTCGAAGAAGGTCTGATCCGCGCCGTGGCCCTGGGCCAGGGGCCCGGGCTCGGCCCGATTTCGGTCGATCCCGCGCCGAAGCGTCTCCACCTGCGCGGCCGAGAGCAGACCACGGATCGGCACCGCCCCGTCGCGTCGAAACGCCTCGATCGTGCTGCGATCGACCGCCCTGTGGCCGGGAGCCTCGACCCCGCCGTGGTTCGGCCTCGCTTCGCCTCGGCTCAATCGAGCTCTCCGATCTCAGCTTCAACACTGGCGATCAGCGCGGCCTGAGCAAGCAGCGCTTCGACCGCGGCAAGCTCCGGCGAGAGCCAGCGGTCGGGGCCGGGGCCGGGGACCGCGGTCCGCAGCGCGGTCAGTGCGGCGCCGGTGCCGCGGGCGGGTTCGAGCGGCGCCCGCAGCTCGAGCCCACGGCCGGCGCATGTGAGCTCGACGGCGAGGATGCGGCGCAGATTGGCGACCACCGCGCGCAGCTTTCGCCCCGCACCCCAGCCCATCGAGACGTGGTCTTCCTGCATCGCGCTGGTCGGCAGCGAGTCGACCGACGCAGGCGACGCAAGCCGGCGGTTCTCGGCCACCATCGCCGCCTGGGTGTACTGGGAGATCATCAGCCCGGAGTCGACGCCGGCGTCGGGGGCGAGGAAGGGCGGTAAGCCCTGCGAGCGCGTCGCGTCGAGCAGGCGGTCGGTGCGCCGCTCCGAGATCGCCCCGACCTCGGCGGCCGCGATCGCGAGGAAGTCGCAGACGAAAGCCACCGGCGCGCCGTGAAAGTTGCCGCACGACTCGACGCGACCGTCGGGCAGCACCATCGGGTTATCGATCGCCGAGACCAGCTCGGCTGCGGCCACGGTCTCGGCATGAGCGAACGTGTCGCGCGCCGCGCCGTGGACCTG
>JBKJXG010000028.1:0-6200 GCA_046716525.1 Solirubrobacterales bacterium | reverse complement strand
ATACGTCGTGTGCAGGAACAGGATCGTCGAGCTCAGATTCAGGTCGAGCCGATCGAGGTAATCCGGCAGAGATCGTCCGGCGAGCCTGCCGCTTTCCCACAGCGTCGAGGGAAAGGCCCACCGCTTGAGCGCGTCGCTGCGAGAGTACGACCGCGGCGGGGGTGGTTGGCCGGGTCGATCGAGATCGAGATCGAACGGGCCCTGCCACCGCTTCGTCTCGGAATCGAAGTAGTGAAGCGCCGTATCGCCGACCAGCGCGGTCCCGGACAGGGCGGCCGCGAGGCGCAGCGTCCCGCCGTGCCTTCCGGCCGGGACGAACGGGTAGAAGTGCAGGATCCGCATCGACGGGCGGACGACGTGTGGCTCAGTAGGCGCCGCGCCCGTGGGTGATCGCAGCCATCGTCCGCACGAGCAGCTTGACGTCGTCGCCGATCGACCAGTTGAGGACGTAGGTGTAATCGAGCTTGAGCATGTCGTCGAAGGGAATGTGGCTGCGCCCGAACACCTGCCAAGGGCCCGTGATCCCGGGACGCACGTTGAACCTGGCGAGGTAATGATCGCTGACGAGCTCGCTCTCTGCCTGGATCAGCGGTCGCGGGCCGACCAGGCTCATCTCGCCGCGCAGCACGTTGATCAGCTGCGGCAGCTCATCGATCGAGTAGCGGCGCAGGAAAGCGCCAAACCTGGTCACCCGCGGATCCTGGCGCAGCTTGAACATGCCGTCGGTACGTGGGTTGAGGCCGTTGACCTCGTCCTTGCGCCCGTCGGCGTCTTCGGCCATCGTTCTGAACTTGCGAAGCTCGAAGTACTCGCCGCCACGGCCGACGCGAGGCTGATGGAAGAAGACCGGCCCGGGCGACCCGAGCTTGATCCGAATCGCAGCGTAGGCGAGCAGCGGCGAGGCGAGCACCAGGCAGACGGAGGCGATGCCGACATCGATCACGCGCTTGAACAGCGAGGCCGAGCGCGCGCGTCCGGTTGACGGCAGGGTGAGGAAGGGAAGGCCTTCGACGAAGTGAAGCTCGGCGTCGGATCGAAACACCTCGGAATCACCCGGAACCAGATCGACCTTGATCCCGCCTTCGGAGAGGAACCTCAATGCGCCCGTGCGCTCGTCGAGACCTTCGTAGCTGCTGGCGAAGATGACGCGATCGACATTTGCCTGCTCGGCGAGATCGATCAGCGCTTCGACCCGGCTCCTGCCGGCAAAACGATCGAGCGAGATTCGCTGGGTCACGTCGACGCCGTACTCCGGGTGGCGATCGAGCAGGTCGATGACGCGATCCGCGTCGTCGTCGCGCCCGACGACGAACGCCGACTGGCGATACCACTCCCCTTTGCGGGCCAACCCCCTCACCAGGCCGCGCCCGGAGAGAATCATCGGCACCGCGACGAGCCAGAGGGCGATCGCCGGCAAGACCGGCGTCGAGCCGGCCGTGACCAACGTGTCGAACAGGAACAAGAGCCAGCTCCACACGGCCGTGAGTTGCGCTACTTGACCGATCTCGTCGGCGATCGAGCAATCGAGACGCTGCTCGTCGACGTGGTACATGCCGCCTATTCCCGCCAGCAGCAGCCAGAGAACAACGGCGATCGGGATGACGGCGAACGGCTGCTGTGGCAGCACCTGATACCCGAGCGCATCGGCCGCGCCCAGCAGCCCGCTCGTAGCCAGCACCGCGACCATGTCGCTGATCGCAAGCACGCGTCGCATGTGGTAACCGCGACGGTTTCTGTGGCGAATCGCCGACTCGTAGCGCCGGCGCCCGGCGCGGAAGAAGAGCTCGCGCCAGCGAGACGATCCGTCGCCTTCGTCGGCGCGAAAGCGTTCGGCAACCTGAAACCGGCCGTTGCCGTTGCCGTCGCCATGGCCGTTGCCATCGCCGTTATGGCCGCCGTTGCCGTTGCCGCGATCGCCGGGCGGCCGCTGCGGTAGGTCGCGCAGCTTTTCGGCGACCGTGTCGTCGTAATCCGGGTCGCCGTGTGGCAGGTCACTGAACCCCGCCCGGTCTTCCTCGCGGACCGGGCGATCTCCCCCCCTGACGGATGATCGCTGCAAACTCGACACTTGACTACCGGTGATCTTTGTCGAAACCAGCCGATTAAGCAAACCCGTACACCGGTCAGCCCAAGGGCTCGGGCGCCACGAGCTCGTTTCTGAGCTTTTTCAAGCCACGCGAGAGGATCTGCTGGACGTTGGCCAGGGATAGCTCGGTCAGCTCGGCGATCTCCGGCCCTGTCAGGTCGCCGCCAAAGCGAAGGGCGATGAGCGTGCGCTCCCGGTCGCCCAGGCTTGCGAGGGCCGCCTCGAGGTCAGGGGACAACCCGAGGTTGGGATCCAGCCCCTCGTCACCCCCGAGTTGCAGGTCGGCCGCCTCGCCCTCGCGGAGCAGTTCGGTCTGGCTCGTGCGATCGCGGCGGAAATGATCGATCAGCAGGTTCTGGGCGTTCGTCAGGATCCAGGTCTTGAGGCTGGCGCGCTCCGGATCGAAGCGGTCCCACGCGCGCAGGGCACGCTCGAAGGTCATCTGAGTCAGGTCCTCGACCGTCTCTCGCGAGCGCAGGCGGTAGCCGAAGAATCCGTACACGTCCCACACGTGCTCGTCGTAGGCGCTGGTGAAGCTTTCTCGAGTTTTGGTCATCGATCCCCGCCGCTCGCGCACTCCCCGCATTGCTCTCGTAGACTCATCCGCCGGGCGCCCGGATAGCTCAGTTGGTAGAGCACCTCCATGGTAAGGAGGGGGTCACGAGTTCGAGTCTCGTTCCGGGCTTCTCAGCTCCCTGACTGTGAGCTCACCCGCCTTTGGCCGCGCCTGCCGGCTCGCGCCCGTTCCGCATTAAAGCGTCTGGCGAAGATCCGTCGCGATCGCGCCCAGCGCCTCCCCCGGTCGCCCGCCGAGCCCGGCGGCGTTGATGAAGCCGTGAACCAGATCGGGCTCGCGCCGCAGCGTCGTCGCCACACCAGCCTGCTGCAGGCGCTCGGCATAGGCCTCGCCCTCGTCGCGCAGGGGGTCGAAGCCGGCGGTCACGACCAGCGCCGGCGCCATACCCGAGAGGTCGCTCGCCAGCAGCGGCGAAGCGCTCGGGTCGCGTCGCTGATCCTCGGTGGCGAAGTAGTGGTCGCGAAACCAGTTCATCTGGCGCTGGGTGAGAAAGAAGCCCTCGCCGAACAGTTCAGCCGAGCGGTACCTCGCCGAGTAGTCGGTGACCGGATAGATCAGCGCCTGAAAGGCGGGAGCGGGGCCGCCGTAGAGCTTCGCTCGCAGCGCGACGACTGCGGCGAGGTTGGCGCCGGCGCTGTCACCGGCGACAGCGATGCGTTGGGGATCGGCCCCAAGGGCTTCGGCCTCGCGACAAGTCCAGGCAAAGGCGGCGACTGCGTCGTCGACCGCCGCGGGAAAGCGATGCTCGGGAGCGCAGCGGTAGTCGACCGAGAGGACGAGAGCGCCGCTGTGGCGGGCGAGGAAGCGACACGGTTGGTCGTGGGTATCGAGATCGCCGATGACGTGACCGCCGCCGTGAAAGAAGACGATCAACGGCGCCGCCGGCGCCAACCCGTGGGGTGTGTAGAGGCGAGCCCCGATCGCTGCGTTGCCACCGTCGACACGCAGCCCCTCGACCTTGGCGAGCTCGATTCGCCGACCGGCGACCGTGCGCGCGTCGGCGCGGGTGGCGGCTCGCTCCACCTCCACCGCTCTGCCCTGAAACACGGTGGTGCCAGTGAGCGACGCGAAGCGCAGGCCGAGCTGGATGTGAGCGTCGAGCTGCTGTCCGTCGATGCGGATCGCGCGTCCGGCCAGTAGGCGGGCGGCGCGGTCGGGCAACGCCGCGAGCCCAGCGGCGCCAAGCTTCTCGATCCGCTCGCGCACACGCCCCTCACCCCCATGTGCCATCCGTTCAGGCTACCCTGAGCGCCGATGTCGGCCGAGGAGCTGGAGACAACCGACGAGCTGACCGGTCTTGCCACGCGGCGAAGCTTCTTCGAGCAGGCGGTGGTCGTCTTCGACGACGCAGAGCGTTCCGGCGAGCAGCTCACCGCGGTGTTCATCGATCTCAACGGGCTCGACTACGTCAATGACACCTACGGCCACCACGCCGGCTCAGAGCTGATCCGCGAGGCCGCGGCGGCGCTCACCGCGATCGCTCGCACGGGCGATTTGGTCGGACGCCTGGGCGGCGACGAGCTGGCGCTGATGCGCATCGGCGGCTCCGACGACTCAGACCAGCTTCGCGTCGAGATCGGGGACGCGGTCGCGGTCGCGAGTCGCTCCAGCCGGCCCTTCGGGCTCTCGGTCAGCATCGGCGTTGTGATCTCGACCGCGGACGACGCGAACTCGGTCGACGGCCTGCTCAGCCTCGCCGACGATTCGATGTACGAGCACAAGCTCGCCGAGGGTGGCAGGCCGGGCGATACCCACGTGCGCTCGACCCGACCCTGATCCGGCCCGCCGTGGGGGCCAGGCCGGCCCCGTTAGCTCCTATGCCGCCGCGGCGATCGCGGTTGCGAAAGCGTCGACGTCGGCGGGCTCAGTGTCCCAGGAGCACATCCACCGGACCTCGCCGGCGGGCGCGTCCCAGACGTAGAACGGATGCTCGCCGTCGAGCTCGGCGAGCAGGCGCTCGATTGCCCGCGGCTCGAGTCGGGCAAAGACGGCGTTGGCTTCGACGGGGTGGCTGATCTCGACCCTCTCGATGGCCTCCACCGCGACCGCGAGGCGGGCCGCCATCGCGTTTGCGTGCGAGGCGTTCCGCAACCAAAGGTCGCCGCTCAGAAGGGCCTCGAACTGGGCCGAGATGAAGCGCATCTTCGAGGCCAGCTGACCGAACTGCTTGCGCGTGTAGGCAAAGCGCTCGCCGAGACCGGGCGCGACGAAGACCACGGCCTCGCCAAGCATGAGGCCGTTCTTGGTGCCGCCGAAGGAAACGACGTCGACACCGGAGTCCGCTCCGAGAGCCGAAAGCGAGCAGTCGAGCGCGGCGGCGGCGTTGGCGTAGCGCGCGCCATCGACGTGCAGGAACATGCCGAGCGCGTGCGCGGCGTCGGCGATCGCGCGGGTCTCCTCGAGCGTGTAGACCGTGCCGAGCTCGCTCGATTGGGTGATCGATACGACTCGCGGCTGGGCCTGGTGTTCGTCGCCGCGACGCGACTCCCAGCGCTCGACATCGGCGGGGCTGAGCTTGCCGTGCTCGGTCGCGACGGTGAGCAGCTTGGTGCCGCTGAGGCGCTCGGGCGCGCCGCACTCGTCGACGTGCATGTGCGCTGTCTCGGTGCAGATCACCGCCTCGTGGGAAAGCGTCAGCGCCTCGATCGCGGCGACGTTGGCACCGGTGCCGTTGAAGACGCAATAGGCGCGGGCGTCACGGCCGAAGTGCTCGCGAAAGGCGGAATCGGCGCGCGCGGTCCACGCGTCGGCGCCGTAGGAGTCGGCGTGGCCATCGTTGGCAGCGCCGATCGCCGCCAAAACCTCGGGGTGGATGCCGGCGTGGTTGTCGGAGGCAAAGCCTCGCGTCGCGCTCAAGCGCGGGTCACCTCAGCGGATGCAGCGGCATGCGCTTGCCGTTGATCTTGGCGCCGGCGTCCGAGCACAAGAAGGCGATCGCCTCGGCGATGTCGTCGGTCGAGGTGAAGCTGCGATAGGGCTTGTCGGGGTTCTCGTCGCGCATCCGCTGGCTCAGAATCGCGTTGATGACGATGATGTTCGCGGTTGCCGCCGACTCGGCCTCGCGAAACGAATCCGCGAGAGCCAGGGTCCAGCTCTCCGCCGCGGCCTTGGTCGCGCCGTAGGCGGCATTGGTGCCGTCGGGGTCCTGGCCTTGCTTCGAGGTGACGAGGACGAAGCGACCGTGCTCGCTGGCCGCGAGCGCGTCGTAGAAGGCGCGCGTGGTGTAGATCGTGGTGCGAACGAGGAGGTCGTGGAGCCACTCGTAGTCGGCAAGCGGCGCCGTCGCCAGGGGCTCGCCGCCCTTCCAGCCGCCGACCAGGTGAAGCAGCCCGTCGATGCGCCCGAAGCGGGTGTCGATCGCCTTCGCCCAGCCAACGCTCGCGTTCTCGTCGAGCAGGTCGACGACCTCGGCCTCGATCCGATCCGCCGGCAGGCCGAGATCGGCTACCAGCCCATCGAGGCGCTCCTGGTTGACATCGGTGATCGGGAGACTGTGGCCGGCGTCGCCGAGGGGCGGCGGGACGACCGGTCCGAGGC
>JBKJXG010000027.1:0-3186 GCA_046716525.1 Solirubrobacterales bacterium | reverse complement strand
TTGCGGCCGACGACGGCGTCATGCCGCAGACCACCGAGGCGATCGACCACGCCAAGGCCGCCGAAGTCCCGATCGTGATCGCGGTCAACAAGATCGACAAGGAGGGCTCACAGCCCGAGCGCGTTCGCAGTGAGCTTGGCACCCAGGGCTTCACGCCTGAGGAATGGGGTGGCGACACGATCTTCTGCGACGTGTCCGCGAAGACCAAGGACGGCCTCGACAACCTGCTCGACATGATTCTGCTCGTCTCCGAGGTCGAGGAGCTGACGGCAAACGAGGACGCGCCCGGCAGCGGCACCGTGATCGAGTCCCGCCTCGACCCGGGCCGTGGCCCCGTCGTCACTGTCCTCGTCCAGCGCGGGACGCTCAAGACCGGCGACGCGCTCGTCGCCGGCGCCCATTCGGGCCGGGTGCGCGCGATGCACGACTTCCTCGGGAACCGGGTGAAACAGGCGACTCCCGGGGAGCCGGTCGAGTTGCTCGGGTTCGACAGCGGGCCCGACGCGGGTGAGCCCGTGCGCGCGGTCGCCAACGACCGCGAGGCACGCCACCTCGCGGGCGAGCGTGCGATCCGCCTGAAGACCGAGGCGCTCGCGCGGCGCAAGTCCGCGCCGGTCAGCCTCGAGGACGTGTTCGACCGCGTGCGCGAGGGTAAGGCGGTTGCGCTCAACATCGTGCTGAAGGCCGATGTCGCGGGATCGCTCGAAGCGCTCCAGGACCATCTCGCCAAGATCTCCACCTCCCAGATCGGGCTGAACCTCCTGCACACCGGCGTCGGCGGGATCACGCAGTCCGACGTGATGCTCGCCGCCGCGTCCGGCGCGGTGATCATCGGCTTCAACGTGCGCCCGCTGCCGGAGGCGAAGGCGCTCGCCGACCACGAGGGCGTCGAGGTCCGCTCCTACACAGTCATCTACAAGGTGACCGAGGAGCTGCGGGCCGCGATGGAGGGCATGCTGGAGCCGGAGGAGGTCGAGCACTCGCTCGGCATGGCCGAGGTGCGACAGACCTTCCGCGCGTCGCGGATCGGCACGATCGCCGGCTGCCACGTCGTGCAGGGCAAGATCACTCGCTCGGCCAAGGTGCGGCTGGTGCGCGACGGGACGATCGTCTACGACGGCGCGATCGACTCGCTCAAGCGGTTCAAGGACGACGCCAGGGAGGTCGAGGAGGGCTTCGAATGCGGCATCGTGCTCGAGAACTTCCACGACGAGAAGGACGGCGACGTGATCGAGGCCTACGAGACCAGGAAGGTCGCACGGGCGCTCGATTAGCGCTGCACACGGCGCACCGTGCCGTTCCTGGTCGCACTCACGATTCACCTCCATCTGCCCGGCAACGGCAGCCTGAAGGGAAAGCGCAAGGAGCTTCTTTCGGTGCGCTCTGCGCTGAGCCGGCGCTTCGGAGCGTCCGTCGCCGAGGTTGGGGAGCAGGATCTGTGGCAGCGTGCGACACTGGCCGCCGGTCTGGTGGGCCGGTCGGCTGGCGAGCTCGAGCGCGTCGCCGACGGGGTGGAGCGCTTTCTGATGGCCCGCTTCCCGGAGGCGGTGCGGATCGAGCGCCGGCTCGTGTCCTTCGAGGACCTCGATCCGTGACCGCCAGCGCTGCGCCGCGTGCGAGGGATATCGCGGGCAACGGCGAAAGGTCGCACCTATACTCGAGAAAGGGAGCGGGAGGGGTCGATTCCCCGTCAACCATGCCCAAGGACAGGATGCGCCGAGTCAACGAGGCCGTGCGCGAGGTTCTGAGCGTGGCGATCGCCAGCGATCTGAAGGACCCGCGCATCGGTTTCGTGACCGTTACCGCCGTAGACACAAGCCCGGACCTGCGTCATGCACACGTCTACGTGAGCGTGCTCGGCGGCGAGCGCGAGCGCGAGGACTCGCTCGCGGGTCTTCAGTCCTCCCACGGTTACCTCCAGTCGCGGGTCGCCGCGAAGCTGCCCATGAAGAACACGCCGCAGCTCGAGTTCCACTATGACGACACCGTCGACCGCGGCTTTCGCATCGAACGGTTGCTGCGCGACGATCCGGAGGAGCCACGGGGGTGACGCTCGACACGACCACCGCCCGCGAGGAGGTGCTCGCCGAGCTGCGCGCCGGCGAGAAGTTCCTGCTCACGACGCACGAGAACCCGGACGGGGACGCGCTCGGCTCGCTCGTCGCCATGAACGAGATCCTGCGCGGGCTCGGCAAGGACACGGTCATGTTTCTTTCGGCCGAGGAGTTTCCGCTGCCCTACGAGTACCGGTGGATGCCGCTCGACGGCGCGAGCCACGAGCTCCCGCCCGACGCCGCGGGGCGCACGATCGTATTCCTCGACTGCGGGAACGTCGACCGCATGCCGGTGAGCTTCCTGGGGCGCGACGAGGCGCACATCGTGAACATTGACCACCATCACGACAACACGCTGTTCGGCACGGCGAACCTGGTCGTGGACGGAGCCTCGTGCACCGCCGAGATCATCTGGGACCTGAACCGCGATCTCGGCGTCGAGCTGACCCTGGTGATCGCCGAGGCGCTGTACGTGGGACTCGTGACCGACACCGGGAAGTTCCAGTACGAGAACACGACGCACGCCTCTCACCTGATGGCCGCCGAGCTGCTGGCCCATGGCGTCCAGGCGGACGAGATCTTCCGCCGGCTCTACGAGAACGTGCCGTTCGCGAAGCTGGAGCTGCTCGGGCGTGTCCTCTCGCGCATCGAGCGCCACGACGGGGGACGGCTCACGATGTCCTACATCACGCGCTCGGACTATGAGGAAACCGGCGCCGACGAGAGCTTCTCCGAGGGCATCGTCGACCACATCCGCGCGCTCGAGGGCACCGTCGTCGCGGCGCTCGTGCGAGAGCAGCTCAAGGAGGGGCGCGAGGGCATGCAGAAGGTGAGCCTGCGGGCATCCGCCGACGCGGTCGACGTGAGCATCATCGCCCGCGAGGAGGGCGGCGGCGGCCACCGGCAGGCTGCCGGGTTCTCGAGCACCCGCACGCGCGAGGAGCTCGTCGAGTTCCTGCGCGCCGAGATCGCGTCTCAGCTCTAGCGGCACAGGCAATGGACGGCGTCCTGCTGGTTGCGAAGCCGGCGGGGGTCACCTCCCACGACGTCGTGGAGTCCCTGCGCCTGTCTCTTATACAAATATCCGAGCCCACGAGACTACGCTGCATATGGTGTGGGGGACTGATGGTTT
>JBKJXG010000026.1:0-2808 GCA_046716525.1 Solirubrobacterales bacterium | reverse complement strand
GAGTACGGCGGCCTCGGCCTCGGCGTCGTCGAGCTCGTCATCTTGCAGGAAGAGCTCGGCTACGTCTGCGCTCCGAGCCCGCTGATCTCCAACGTTGTCGCCGGCCTGATGATCGAGGCGGCGGGCTCAGACGAGCAGAAGTCACGCTGGCTGCCTGGGATCGCCTCAGGCGAGGCCCGGGGCGCCGCGGCGATGACTTCCGAGGAATCACCGATCGTCGGCGCGGCGGCCGGCTCCTCGGTGATCGTGATCAACGATGACGACGGTGGCCACCTGCTCGAGACTTCGGCGGCAACGCTCGAACGGCTCGAGTTGATCGACACGACCCGTGCCTATTACCGGGTCAGCGGTGACGGCGGCGAGCCGTTGCAGGGCGGTCCCGAGGCCTCGATCGCGGCGATCGATCGCGCCACGGTCGCGCTCTCGGCCGAGCTCGTCGGTGTCGCTCAGCGCGCGCTCGACATGGCCGTCGAATACGCCAAGGAGCGCGAGCAATTCGGACGCCCGATCGGCGCCTATCAGGCGGTCTCACACCGCTGCGCGGAGATGCTGTGGGCTGTCGAGGAGGCGCGCTCGCTGCTCTATTACGCGGCTTGGTGTGCCGACGCGCAGCCGGAGACGCTGCCGCTGGCGGCCTCGATGGCGAACGCGCGCGCCTCCGACGCGGCGACATCCGTCACCCACGACGCGATCCAGGTCCTCGGCGGCATCGGCTTCACCTGGGAGCACGACGTCCACTTCTTCCTCAAGCGGGCGCGGGTCGTGGCGCAGCTGCTCGGCTCGGCCGGCATGCACCGCGGGCGGGTGGCGGAGCTCGTCGGGCTCTAGCGCTCGCCGAGATCGAGGCGGTCGAGCAGCTCGCGAAATCGCTCCGCGGAGACGTTGCCGCCGGAGACGATCACGCCGACGCGCTCGTTCGGTTCGAGCTCGATGCGCCCGAACAGCAGCGCCGCGAGAGCACTCGCCCCGCTCGGCTCGGCGACCAGCTTCATCCGCTCGAATGCGAACACCATCGCAGCGACGATCTCGGCGTCGCTTACAAGGGCGATCTCGTCGACCAGGCGCTGGTTGATCGGGAAGGTGAGCTCGCCCGGAACGCTGACGGCCAACCCGTCGGCGATCGTCCTCGGCACCGCGATCTCGACCCGCCGGCCGGCGTCCAGCGAGCGCTTGGTGTCGTCGCCGCGCTCGGGCTCGACGCCGACCACGCGCGCCTCTGGCGCGAGCGCGCGAGCGACCGTTGCGCAGCCGGCGATCAGGCCGCCGCCGCTGACTGGCGCGAGGAGCGCGTCGAGGTGGCCGCAGTCCTCGATCAACTCGAGCGCCACGGTGCCCTGCCCGGCGATCACGTGCGGGTGCTCATAGGGTGCGATCAGCGTCAGACCCCGATCGCGTGCGAGCCGCTCGGTGATCGCTGCGCGATCCTCGGCGTAGCGGTCGTAGGTGACGATCTCCGCCCCGTAGCCTTCGGTCGCTGCGCGCTTCGATGCCGGCGCGTCACTCGGCATCACGATCACCGCGCGGGTCCCGAGCAGCCGCGCGGCGAGCGCGACGGCCTGGGCATGGTTGCCCGACGAGTAGGCGGCGACGCCGCGATCCAGCGCCGCATCGCCGAGCTGGGCGATCGCGTTGTAAGCGCCGCGGAGCTTGAACGACCCGGTCCGCTGCAGGTTCTCGCACTTGAGCAGCACCTCGGCGCCGACCAGCTCGTCGAGCGTATGCGAGTGCGCGATCGGCGTGCGGTGAGCGACGCCGTCGAGGCGCGCTGCTGCCGCGCGGACGTCGGCGAGCGTCACCGGCATTGTCTAAACCGCCCTGCTCAGCTTCGCGGCCTTGCTTCGAGATGGCGTTCGAGCCCATCGTCGGGAACCGGCTCCCAGGGTGCGGCATTCGCGACGAAGGCGCGCCAGCTCGGCCTCACGCCAGGATCGCCGTCGAAGGCAGACATGCGCACGCTCATCTGCTTTTCGTCATCAGTGTTGCGGCTGAACAGATGCGCCCCGCACGCACGGCAGAAGCATTTCTCGAAGCCTCCATCAGGATGCCGCCACGCCTGCACCAGCTCCTCGCCGCGCGAGAGCGTGAACGTGCGGCCATCGATTCGAGCCTGAGCCGAGCTCGACGTTCCAGTGCGTTTCTGACACCGCCGGCAATGGCAGTAGCCGGCCGCCGTGACGGGCTCGCTGAGCTCGAAGCGCACTACGCCGCAAAGGCAACTGCCCGTTAGTGATGGATTGATCACAGGATCAAGTTTGGCAGCAGCCGCTTCTGGGGTACGACTTCAGCAAGTGCACGAAAGCTCTAACGCAGGCGGCCGCGAGGCGCCTCGAAACCACGTTGGCGAAAGCGCCGTTGGCGCAAGCGACGCTGCGGCGACACTCGTCGCGCTTTCCCAGGTGAACAAGAGCTTCGGCGAGAATCTCGTCCTCGACGACATCGACCTCGAGTTCGAGCGGGGCTCAGCGACGGTGATCGCCGGGCCCTCGGGGTCCGGTAAGTCGACGATGCTTCGCTGCATCAACGGACTCGAGCAGATCGACTCGGGCACGATTACGTTCGACGGCCGGCCTGTTCACTCGACCGGTCGCGAGATCTACGGCATCCGGGCACAGATCGGAATGGTTTTTCAGCAGTTCAACCTCTTCCCGCACATGAGCGTCGTCCAGAACATCACCCTGGGACCGCTCGAGGTAGCAGGCGTCGGCAAGCAGGTCGGCCGCGAGCGCGCGCTGAAGCTGCTCGCGCGAGGTGGGATCCCGGACAAGGCAGCCGCCTACCCCGCCGCCCTCTCCGGCGGCCAGCAGCAGC
>JBKJXG010000025.1:0-9719 GCA_046716525.1 Solirubrobacterales bacterium | reverse complement strand
CGGGAGCGTTGATCCACTCGATCTCGGGGTCGACGAACTGTTCGAGGTAGCGTCGCCAGTCGGCCGGATCCTCGCTTTCCATCGCTCGGTTGAACGGCTCAACCGCCCGCCAGAAGGCTTCGACGTTTTCCTGCGACATCGCCCGCGCAGTATCTCGCGACGCGAGAAGGGGCGGGGGCTCCAGACCCGGCACAGGCGGATTCCGGTTCCCGGTTGACACCCGTTTCCGTTCCCGATTCGCGCCCGGTTTGCAGATCCGGCTTATTTGCTGGGCAAGAGAAGCGGGCCCGACAGGATTCGAACCTGTGACCTTCGGTTTCGTAGACCGACGCTCTATCCGGCTGAGCTACGGGCCCCGCCGGGTGATTCTAGGTGGCGCGAGATTGGGCGGTCGGGTTCTGTCGGAAAACCGGGCGGGTCTGTCGGTAGGAGATCGCAAGCGCGACAGATAGGATCGCCGCGATGGCAGATTTCGCCGCCAACATTGCCGTGATCAACCGCCTCTACGAGGCGTTCGCGCGGGCCGACGGTGAGACCATGGCCGCTTGCTATGCGCCCGACGCGCACTTCTCCGATCCGGTCTTCACCGATCTCAACGGACCGGAGGTCGGCTCGATGTGGCGAATGCTGTGCGAGCGTGCGGAGGATCTCGAGGTCGTGCACTCGGAGGTCGCGGCAGACGACGCGCGTGGCTCCGCTCACTGGGAGGCCGACTACACGTTTCGGACCGGGCGCAAGGTCCACAACGTGATCGAAGCGAGCTTTCGCTTCGAGAACGGCCTGATCGCCAACCACACCGACAGCTTCGACCTCTGGGCATGGACGCGGCAGGCGCTGGGGCCGGTTGGGATCGTGCTCGGCTGGTCTCCGCCCGTGCAGGGCAAGATTCGAAACGAGGCCGACGCCGGCCTGCGCGAGTTCATGGCCGCCGACCGCGCCACTTGAACGACCGCCTCTCCGCCTCGGACATGTCATCGCTCCTGGCCGAGCGGGGGCCGATCCACGTCCACGTCGGCGCGACGATGGTCTTCGAAGGCAGGCCACCTTCATTCGATGAACTCGTCGAGCACGTCGAAAACCGCTTGTCGCTCGTGCCGCGCTTTCGCCAGCGGATCACGCCTGTCCGCTTCAATCTCGACAACCCCGTCTGGAGCGACGATCCCGGCTTCGACATCCGCTGGCACGTGCGCCGAGCGGCGCTGCCGGCGCCCGGCGGGATGCCGGAATTGCGCGAGCTGGTCGGCCGGATCATGTCCGAGCCGCTCGACTTCACGCGGCCGCTGTGGCAGATCTATCTCGTCGAGAACCTCGACCGCAAGCGCTTTGCGATCGTCCCCAAGACCCATCACGCGTTGGTCGACGGTGTTGCCGCGGTCGACGTCGGCACGATCATCCTCGACCCGAATAAGGACGGAACCGAGATGGAGCTGCCATCCGAGCCGTGGGAGCCGGACGAGCCGAGCCCTGAGATGCTGCTCATTCGCGGCGCCACGCGGCGAATCACGAGCCCGCTGACGACGGCGCGCTAAGCCGCCCGTGAGGCGATCTCGATGCCGCGCGCGACCGCGACACGCGTGCGCGATACGGCCGAAGGCTTCGCCAAGCTCGCCGCCAGCGGACCGACCGCGCCGAAAACCTTCATCAACGCCGAGATCGGGCGCGATCGCCGGGTCGCCTACGTCGCGACCGAGCTCGACCTACTCAAGTCGATGCGGACGGGGACCGAGGCGACCGTCAACGACGTCATCCTCTCGGTCGCCGCGGGTGGCTTGCGCCGTCTTTTCGAGCGCCGCGGCGAGGGCGTACCCGATCATCTCGTGGCCCTCGTACCGATGAGCATCCGCCGAGTCGAAGATGACCTCGAGCTCGGCAATCGGATCGCGACGCTGCTCGTCTCCCTCCCCATCGCCGAGTTCGACCCCCGGGCTCGGCTCGCTCTTATCAACGCTGAAACGACGCGGCTGAAAGCGTCCGAGCAGGCGACGGCGGCCTCGCTCATCGTCGAGGCCACCGGCTGGACGCCGCCGACGATCAATCGCGTCCTCGCGGGCGCCCTCTCCAGGCCGCTCGCCTTCAACCTCGTCGTCTCGAATGTTCCTGGTCCCCAAGTTCCCTTCTTTCTTCTCGGGCACCAGCTAGCTTCGATCTATCCCTTCGTTCCCCTATCGCCGCAACATCACGCCCTTTCGATCGGATTGCTGAGCTACGACGGCGGCATCTACTTCGGTCTTGCCGGCGATCGCGACGTGCTCGCGGACATCGACGACTTCGCCGCCGATCTCGAGGACTCGTTGCTCGAGCAGTCGGCCGCAGCTGCCTGAACGGTCAGGCGCGGATGAAAACAGGGGTGCCGAGTGGCACCCGGTCGACCAGCTCGCTGACGTCCGCGTCGGCTGCGCGCACGCAGCCGCTCGACCCCGCAACCCCGAGGGCGCCAGACGTACCGTGGATCGCGATTCGATTGCCCCCGAACCAGCCCGAGGGAAGGTTCGGTTGGTTTGCGCTGAGCGCCAGCGCACAACAGCCATAAGCGTCGTCGAGGTCGCCGCGGAACGTGTCGGTGACTGCGAAGCGGCCGGTCGGCGTATCGGTCCCGGGAGCTCCGACAGTGATCGCAAAGGAGCGCACCACCCGGCCCGCCTCGCGCAGCTCCGCCCGACGCTCGGAGACGTCGACCGCGATCGAGACCCGCGTCCACCCCGACTTCAGGCGGTTCGGATCGAGCTCGACCCAGCCGAGCTCGTTGTTCGCCAACTTCGGATACGTGACTCCGGCCCAGTTGCCTCGCTGCTCGATCACGCCGAACACCGTCGGCGACTCGAACTCAGTCCGGCGACCCACACGCTCGACGAGCTCGCCGCCATGCGGTTCGGTGCGGATCTCGACCTCGTGCCCGCCGCGAACCCAGATCATCGGATAGGCGTCGGCGGGGTGCTCGAGGCTCAGCTCCGAAGCGGGCGGAATGCGCGTCGCCGAGGCGACCGGGGCGGCGGCACTGGGGGTGTCCTCGGTCGCCGACACGGTCACGGTCGCGGGTTCACGGTTGTCCTCATCTCCGCAGGCGCCCAACACGATCGCGATCGCGAGCAGCGATCCGGCGAGCGGCGAAGCAAAGACGCGTACGTTCACCCAATTCACGCTACCGACCGGCCGGACCGGTCGAGGAGCTAGCCGCGAGCTGGGACCGCCAATAGCTCCGCGAGCCGGGCGGCGACGAAGCCGAAGGCGAGATATAGCGCAGGCAGCCAGGGCGCGACCCCGCCGAGCGTGTCGATCTCCTCGGCATAGGCTGCAGCGTCGATCGCGACCAAGACGACTTCCGCGACGGTCCCGACGACCGCCGCGAGCAAGCCGCAGATCAAGGCCGGCGCGCCACCGCCGATCTGCACGCAGATGGCGATCGCGACGCAGAAGCAAAGGACCGTGGCAGGCGTGAGCGGCTCGCCCCGAAGCAGCGCCGTGAGCGCATACAGGCCGATCACCGCGACGACCCCGACGACGGCGTCGCTGCGGCTCGGGTTCGGTGTCAGCTTGCCGAGGCGCAGGCGAGTCACGCCCACAGCCACGGTGCCGAGTCCGACGAGCAGGGGAAACCACAGCGCACTCTCCCAGACGAACGGGACCGCGTCGGAGAGGTACTCGGTGGTGCCCGATTCGACGTGGCCCTGGTCGCCGATCAATCCGCCGGCGGCGCCGATCAAGAACAGGATCGCCAAGCGTGTAGGTGGCAACCGCATCGGCGCAAGCTAGCCGCTGCGGGGCGGCGGCGCATCGGGAACGGACAGGGCGGGATTCGAACCCGCGAGAGAGCTTGCGCCCCCTACTCGCTTAGCAGGCGAGTGCCTTCAGCCACTCGGCCACCTGTCCTTGAGGCCGCCGATTCTACGCGGGGCACGAGCGCACGGTGAGCCCATCCGCGCTCATCCAGATACCCTCGCCGCGCTGTGGACCTGGAAACCCTGAAGGCGCGCTACGACTCGATCCTGGCGACGGCGACGCCGCCGTTTGCCTTCGTCGACCTCGACGCGATGCGCCGCAATTCCCAGCGATTGCTCGCGCAATCGAGCGGGCTGCCGGTGCGCATCGCCTCGAAATCGGTGCGCTCGACGGCCGTTCTGCGCCGGATCCTCGAGCTCGACGCAGGCTTTCGCGGCATCCTCGCCTACAGCGTCACCGAGGCGCTTCATCTCTCGCGTCAGGGCTTCGACGACATCGTCGTCGCCTACCCCACAGTCGACCGGCGGGCGATCGCCGAGGTCGGGCGATTCGCCGCCGAGTCGCCCGATCGCGCGCCGGTGCTGATGATCGACGACCGCCCCCACCTCGACCTGATCGAGGGCGCGATCGGCGCCGGCCACGCACAGGTAGGGGTCTGTCTCGACATCGACGTCGGCTGGTGGCCATTGGGAGGGCGGATGTCGCGCATCGGGCCGAAGCGTTCACCGATACACGACGCGGCGAGGGCAAAGCGCATGGCCGAGGAGGTCGTCGAGCGTCCTGGGACCAGGCTCGCCGGGCTGATGGCCTACGAGGGCCACATCGCCGGCGTCGGTGACCAGATCGCCGGCAAACCGGTCCGCAGCGCCGCGATCCGCACGATGCAGTCATCGTCGGAGCGCGAGATCTCCAAGCGGCTGCCCGAGATCATCGCCGCGGTTCGCGGCGTCGCTGCCGCCAAGGGCGGCGATCTCGGCTTCGTCAACGGCGGCGGCACGGGCAGCCTCGCCCGCACCGCGGCTCTCGGCGCAGTTGACGAGCTCACCTCCGGCTCGGGTTTCTACGCACCGGCACTGTTCGACAGCTATCGCTCGCTCGAGCTCGAGCCGGCCGCGGTCTTCTGTCTGCCAGTAGTGCGCCGGCCCGTCGGCGGCGTCGCGACACTGTTCGGCGGCGGCTACATCGCCTCCGGCATCCCGGGCCCCGACCGTCTGCCACAACCCTACCTGCCCGGCGGCTTGCGCTTCGACCGCCAGGAGGGCGCCGGCGAGGTGCAGACACCGGTCACCGGCGCGGCCGCATATGGCTTGCGTGTCGGTGACCGCGTCTATCTGCGCCACGCCAAGGCGGGCGAGCTCTGCGAGCGCTTCAACTCGCTCTACCTGATTGAGGGCGAGCGCGTCGTCGACGAGGTCGCCACCTACCGCGGCGAGGGCCTGGCGTTCGGCTAGCGCCCGAGCACCCGCTCGGTGTAGGCGTTTGTGAACAGGCCATCGGGATCGAGCCTCGTGCGCAGCGCCTCAAATTCGGCCCAGCGCGGGTAGCGCGGCTCGAGCCTCTCGGCGGTCTGGAAGTGGCGCTTTCCCCAGTGGGGCCGCCCGCCGTAGCTGTCCATGATCGCCTCGACGCCGCGGAAGTACGGCTGCCAATCGAGCTTTGGATCTTGATGGACGGCGATGTAACAAGTCTCGCGTCCGTGCGCCGCACTGAGGACGACATCGTCGGTCTCGACGAAGCGGACCTCGATCGGATAGACGACGCCGTGCTCTGACCGAGAGGCGAGATCGAGCACGCGGCGAACAGCTTCGGCCGCATGTTCGCGCGAGATCCCGTACTCCATCTCGGTGAACTTGATTCGTCGCTCGCTGGCGAAGACGCGAAAGGACTTGTCGACCTTGGTCGAGCGGCCGGTGCCGCGCGAGGCGAGCCGCGCGAGGCGCGGGCGCAGCGAGGGCAGGTGGCGGCCGGCGACTGCGAAGCCGGCGCCAATCCAGTTCTCCAGCGCCACCTCCTGCGCGTAGACGAGGGCCGCCGGGCGCGGTCGCGGCGGCTCCGCGGTGCGCCGACTCTCCCGACAGAGCGCGACCTTTGTGTAGGGAAAGACGTAGAACTCGAAATGGTCGGCACCGGCGTTGAGCTCGTCGAGATTGGCGAGCACGTCGCCGAGCGGCTTCGGGCTGTCGACGCGGTCGAGGGTGAACGCGGGGACGGTGCGAATCGTCACCGCGTAGATCAGCCCGAGCGCGCCGAGGCCGATGCGGGCGCAGTCGAGCGCCGCCTCGTCGGAGTCGACGGAGAGGTCGAGCGAGCTACCGTCGGCGAGGACGAGGTCTATGGCCTCGACCTGCGCGGAAACGCTTCGAAACCGCGCCCCGGTGCCATGGGTCCCGGTCGAGATCGAGCCGGCCAGCGTCTGGTGGTCGACATCGCCGAGGTTCTCGAAGGCGAGCCCGAGATCATCGAGCTTTCGGTTGAGCTCGCCGAGCACGATTCCGGCCTCGACCTTGACGAGCCCGCTCGAGCGGTCCACGGCCAATACCCGGTCGAGGCGGTCGAGACGAACCATGACCCCGTCGGTGAGAGCAATGTCGGTGAACGAATGACCCGACGCCGAGGCGCGAACGCGCAAGCCCCGCGCCGAGGCGCGACGCACGATCTCGGCGAGCTCCTCGCGGGTCGCCGGAGTCTCGATTGCAGTGGGCGCGCAGCGCTGATCGCCCGCCCAGTTGCTCCAACGCGCCACCATCTCCGAGAGGCTATTCGTCAGACTGACCGTGCCCGCACGGTTGTGCCGTTCCAGGAGGGGTGGCAGAGCGGTTGAATGCGGCAGCCTTGAAAGCTGTTGACCGGGGTTTCTCGGTCCGTGGGTTCGAATCCCACCCCCTCCGCTGAGTCGGCGTGACGCCCCCTCATCCCTCCCATCGGCGCCTGGGCGAAAAACCTTTACTAGAACATTCGTCCAGGTGACCGGTTCGGGCTCAGTTCTGCGCGGCTCGCTCGCCGGGGCTCGGGTCCGGATGAACGCGCGCGCCCGAGAACGCAACGTCGGCGCGGCAAGCTTGTTGAAGCCGTGATGGGACGCAGACTGACGGCGGTAGGGCTTGCGGTTGTGGCGCTCGCGTTTGCGACGGCGCCGAGCGCGCACGCGGGTGCCTACGCGCCGTCCGACGGCGAGGCATTTCACGGGGTCTCCGACACCGGCGAGATCGCCGACTTCGACCTCTTCTCAGAGCAGGTAGGCGCGCATCCGGCCGTGCTTCAGGACTTCTTTCACTGGCGTGTGCCGCTGACGACCGGCGCCCTCTATCGCTGGGGCGCCACCGACACTCGCGGTGTGCTCAGCCTCTCGACGGCAACGGGCGCCGGGGAGGAGATCATCACCCCGCGCCAGATCGCAAAGGGTGCCGACGACCGCTACATGCTGCGGATGGCAAGCACGATCGAAGAGACAGGGCAGACCGTCTACATCCGGCTGATGGCCGAGATGAACGGCCACTGGAACGCCTACTCGGCTTATAACTCCGACGGCAGCCTGCGGCGAAACGGGCACGGCACGCGCTGGTACAAGCGCGCCTGGCGGCGCTTTACGCTGATCCTTCGCGGCGGCTCGCGGGCCACGATCAACCGCAAGCTGGTGCGCATGGGCCTGCCGCGGATCCTTCAGGCGCCGTCGCAGAACGACCCGATCTACGAGGGTGGGCCTGATGGCATTCCGCTGCCTGTCCCGGCCGAGATGCCGCAGCCGCGGGTGGCGATGATGTGGGTCCCCCAAAGCTTCGGCTCGCCCAATATCTCGGGCAACCAGCCCGACGATTACTGGCCAGGCGGCAAGTACGTCGACTGGGTCGGGATCGACATCTACTCGAAGTTTGCCGGGGCTTTCGGCAGGGGCGTCAGCTTCTTCGAGCGCTACGACAAATGGCCGTTCGTGATCGGCGAGTACGGACCGTGGGACAACGACACCGGCGGCTCGTTCACGGGCTCGCTGATGCGCTGGATCGAAGCCCACGACCGGGTCAAGATGGCGATCTATTACCGCGGCGTCGATCCCGACAACGAGTACAACCTCCAGTTCTATCCCGGCGCGCAAACAGCGCTTCGCAACCACATGCGAAAGCCGCGCTGGGTCGAGTACGCGCCGGGCGTGAGGGAGCTCGCCGATCCACCGGAGCCGCAAACGACTGACCGTCCCCAGCCGCGCGCGTTTGCGCGGTGATGCTCAGGCGCCGGCGCGAAGCGCCGCCCGGCCCTCGGCCAAACAGCGATTGACCTTCGTATACGTCCAGCCGCAGCGCTCGCAGATCTCGGCGTAGGAGTACCCCTCGGCCTGAAGCACGATCGCGCGCCGCTCGTCGGCCTTGAGCCGCGCCAGGGCGTGGCGGGCTTCGACCACGCGCTCGCGCCGCTCAGCGAGCTCCTCGGGGCCCGGGAGGTCGGCCGACAGCCGGCCGAGTGGGTCGCAGCCGCTGCTTTCGCGACTTGTGAAAGCCGGCAATGCACGTTCGCGTACTCGGCGAACCGCCAGCGCCTCGTGGCGGGTGACGACGGCCATCCAGGCGACGAGGCGGTTGCGGTCGAGCGGCGGCGACTTCGTCAAGAGGATCTCGAGAGCGCGCTGGAGCGCATCTTCGGCGTCCTCGTGACAGATCGAAACGCGGCGGGCGGCTCGGCGCAACGCCGGCTCGTGGCGGTCGAGCAACTCGACGGCCGCGCGCGAGCGATCGGCGAACTCGACTGCAGGCTGCATGCCGACGACAAGCCCGAAGCGCTGCCGAGTGCCCCCGCAACGTCTATCCTCGCCCCCGCCATGAGCACCTGCATAGTCACCGGCGGCGCCGGTTTTCTCGGTTCGCACCTGAGCGACCATCTACTTGGACAGGGCCACCAGGTGATCTGCGTCGACAACCTCGACACCGGCTCGCTACAGAACATCGAGCACATCGACGTGCCCGAGTACACGTTCTTGCAGCACGATGTCACCCTGCCGCTCTTTATCGACGAGCCGATCGACTTCGTCTACCACCTCGCCTCACCCGCGAGCCCGATCGACTACTTGCGCCTGCCCCTGCACACGCTCAAGGTGGGCTCCTACGGCACCCACCACATGCTCGGCCTGGCAAAGAAGAAGCGCGCACGATTCGTCTTGGCCTCGACCTCTGAGGTCTACGGCGATCCTCAGGTTCATCCCCAGCCCGAGACCTATTGGGGCCATGTCAACCCGATCGGCCCGCGCGGCGTCTACGACGAGGCCAAGCGCTATGCCGAGGCCCTGACGATGGCCTACCACCGCCAGCAGGGCGTCAATACAGGCATCGTCCGCACCTTCAACACCTACGGGCCCCGAATGCGTCCCCACGACGGGCGCGCGATTCCGACCTTTCTGCGCCAGGCACTTCAGGACAAGCCGCTGACCGTGTTCGGCGACGGCAGTCAGACGCGATCGTTCTGCTACGTCGACGACCAGATTCGCGGCTATGTCGCGATGGCCGAGTCCGACGTCCACGAGCCGGTCAACATCGGCAACCCCGACGAGTACACGCTGCTCGAGCTCGCCAACGCCGTGATCGAGGTGACCGAGTCGCGCTCGGAGATCGTCTACGAGGCGCTTCCCACCGACGACCCGCAGGTGCGCCAGCCCGACAGCACCCGCGCCCGCCAGCTGCTCGACTGGGCGCCGGCGACCGAACTTCGTGACGGCCTGCGGATGACGATCGAAAAGACCGGCGTCGAGCGCCTCGTCGGCGCGGGCGATTAGCGCCGCGGCGGCGGCTCAGCGGCCGTCGCTTCGGATCGCCCACCTGACCGCGACCTTCCCGCCGTACCGGGGCGGCGCCGGCAACACTGCCTTTCGCTTCGCCCGCGAGCAGGCGGCCCGCGGCGATCACGTCGAGGTCTTCACCGCCGCCGCTGCCGGTGAGGCGCCCGATCCCGGCGCAGCCGTGATCCACCGCGAGCATCCTGTATTCGCGATCGGAAACGCGCCGCTGATCCCAAGACTGCGA
>JBKJXG010000024.1:0-3554 GCA_046716525.1 Solirubrobacterales bacterium | reverse complement strand
CAGCGCGGCGAGTGCCGTGACGAAGAGGATCGCGACCCAGGGCGTCTGGCGAGCGCTGCCGACGATCGCGAGCTGGCGCGGAACCACGTCTTCCCGGGCCATTCCGTAAAGCAGGCGCGAGGCCATGATCATGTTGATCAGGGCACCGTTGGCCAGCGCCAGCAGCCCGATCGCCGAGAAGACCTTCTCCGGTATTCCGAGCGGGCCCTGCTTGACGACCTCGAGCAGCGGGCCGTCGGAACTGGCGAGATCGTCCACCGGAACCACGACGGAAGCTCCGACGGTGACCAGGAAGTAGACGACTCCGGCGATCCCCAGTCCCATGAAGAGGGTCTTGGGGTAGGTCTTGACCGGGTCCTGGGTCTCCTCGGCGACATTGACGGAGTCCTCGAACCCGATCAGCGCATAAAACGCAAGTGCCGCTCCAGCGAGGGCCGCGGCGAAGATCGACGAGCCTTCCTTGAACTCGAAGGCGCGCCCGGCATCAGCATCGCCCTGGAACAGGGCGACGACGGCGATCGTCACGATCAGCAGCAAGCCACCGATCTCGACCAGGGTGAAGCCGACGTTGAGCTTCACCGACTCGGCGATCCCGCGCAGGTTGACGAGCGTGATCGCGGCCAACAGCAGCAATGCGCCGAAAACGATCTTGATGTCGACGAACTCGCCGAGGTAGTCACCGCCGAAGCCACGGGCGAGCGCGCTAGCCGAGGTGATCCCCGAGAGGATCACGGCGAAGGCGACGATGAACGAGATGAAGCGGTTCTTGAACGCTCGGTGTACGTAAAGGGCAGCGCCACCGGCATGCGGGTACTTCGAGACGAGCTCGGCGTAGGAGCCGGCGGTGAAGGCAGCCATCACCAGCGCGAGCATGAAGGCCGACCAGATCGCGCCGCCGGTCTCCGCACCGACCTCGCCGACGAGGGCGTAGATGCCACCGCCGAGGATGTCGCCGACTATGAACAGCAACAGCAGCTTCGGCGTGATCGCTCGCTTGAGCCCGCCCTCGTCCCCCTCCGGCGGCGGCGCCGGGGCTGCTGGAACCGGGATCCTGCCTTGTCGGGCTGGACTCATTCGCTAATTCCCTACCCGCTAGAGCGGAAGCAAACTCATCTGACGCGGGCTGAGCGGCCGCCTGAGGTCTTGGATCGCAGGGTTGGTCTTCGCCGGGTTGGACGCATCGCGACAGCGACCGACGTCGCGACGAACATCAGCGCCACTATCGCGTATGCGATCGCGTCGCTGGCCGCGTCGGCGACGGCGACGATCACCGAGCCGCCGATCACCTGGCCACCGGCCCAGGAAAGGCTGACGAGCGCGCTGGCGAAGGCGAGATCGAGCCCTGCGGCCTCGGCATCGTCGGAAAGCAATGCCATCGCCGGCGTCCAGATCAGGCACATGGCGAGAAAGACGACGACGACAGTGACACCGAGCCAGAAAACGCTGCCGGGAAGCGCCGGCGTCACCGCCACCAGCGCCGAGGCGACGAGGCCGGCTCGGATCGGCAGCACCCGCCCGCGACGATCGGAGAAGCGTCCGATCGTCGGGCTCAGCGTCGCTTCGATCGCGGCGGCGATCAGGAACACAGCACCGACCACGAGCCCGCTGGCGCCGAGCTCGTCGAGGCGAAGCGGCGCCAGCACGTCGACGAGGCCGGCCAGAATCGAGGGCAGCGCGACGAGCCAGAAGGCAAGAAGCACAGGCGCGGTGAATATCGCTGCGGTCACGCGCCTCAACCCGGGCATCGGCGAGGTCGCGGCGCCGGGGGTCATCAGCACCCAAGCGGCCAGACAAGCGCCGATTCCCGCGACGACAGCGAAAACGGGCTCGGGGCCGACCTCCGTCGCGATACCACCGATGACCGGTCCCAAGAGCAACCCGGCGATCGCAACCGCCAGCACGGAGCCGACGAGCTCGCCGCGACGCTCGGGCGGACCAGCTGCCAGCAGCCAGGCGAGCCCACCGGTCCAGGCACATGCACCGCCAACCCCCTGGGCGAAGCGAGCCGCGTCGAGTAACGCCACCGAGTCGGCGAAAGCGAAGACTAGGCTCGAGCAACTGAGCAGGCCGAGCCCTGCGAGCATCGTCGGGCGGACTCCGATCTTCGCCGCGAGAAAGCCCGAGGGAAGCGCGGCGAGCAAGGTTCCGGCCGCATAGGAGGCGCTGAGGATCCCCGTTGCGGACTTCGAGAGTTCGAGCTCGTCGCGGTAACCGGGCAGCAGCGGCACGATCGCCGCGTAGAACATGGTGTCGACGAGAATGACCGCGGCGACGAGGATGAAGAGACGGCGCATGCGAGCACGGTATTCGCTCGTGGGTTCGGTGAATCCGCCGCGGTGAATGCGCGATAAGCCGGGTGTGCTCGTTATGGAGGAGAGTTCGAAGCCGCATTAGCGACGTGTGGAGATTCATTCACGACTGTCGCTAATGGATCTCCACAGGCCGTTCCGCGGTCCCCGGTGCTCATCCTCATTGCAAGAAGCACGCACCGGCGACGCGCTACCGCGCCTACCCCGGTCCGAAGATCGCCAGATGCAAGAGGCCGGCGGCGAAGCCGAGGACGGCGCCGTGCAGCAGCAGCAGCCACTCGTCCTCCTTCATCGCCGAGCGCAGCAGGTCTTGAAAGTCGACCGAAGGTAGCTCGACCATCCGCGCGGCAATCAGCTTGCGCACCGATGAGCTCTGCTGGCGGTTGAACTCTGGATCCGTCAACGGAGTCATCGTGTATTCGACGGCCTCGCTGGCGATCGACTCCCGGATAGCGTCGTAGTGCTCGGTGCCGACGGCGACCCTGACCGCAGGCTTGACGCGGCCGACGCTGCGATCGATTGCCGGACGCAGGCGGTCCTCGATCATCCAGCGGGTGCGATCGGACTGCGGGCCGTCCAGGAGCTCCTCGCCCATGTTGGAGAGCGTGACGATTTCGTCGGCGATGATCCCGGCGTAGACATCGGCGACTTCGGTCTGGCGTCGCATGAACAGGCCGTGAAGCTTCAACGGCCCGATCTTCACCGGGTCGACGGGCTCGAAGATCATCCACAGCGCCATCCAGTTGGTGACATAGCCGATGATCACGCCGCCGATCGGCAGCACCCACCAGTAGGGAAACGCCTCGCTGATGAAGACCAGCGGAAAGCCCAGAGCGGCGCCGAAGAAGAAGCCGAAGTTGATGATGAACTTGAGCTCCCTCTCCCCCACGTCCTCGAAAATCCGGTTGGCGAGCTCGGGGCGCTCCTCCATCCGCTTGATCACCATCAGCTTGATGTCCATCAGGTGCTCGATGTTGTCCCCGATGTCATCGGTTAGCCCGCGCACGATCTCGGGCAGCTCGCGCTGCACTCGCTCATGCACCCTGTCCTTCAGCTGGGGCGGCAGGTCCGCCCACAGACCGGCGTGCTCGCGCTCGAGGATGCGCTCCGTGACGTCGCGCATGTCGCCTCGCGCCGTCGCGAGAATGTGCTCGGCGATCTTCTCCGGCTCGAGCTGGGCGTAGAACTCGCTCAGGTTGCCGAGCTTCGAGATCCCCTTGTCCACGGCGATCGAGCCCATCTTGC
>JBKJXG010000023.1:0-3418 GCA_046716525.1 Solirubrobacterales bacterium | reverse complement strand
CCAAGAACATCGTCAAGGGCGGACCGGCCGCGCGCTGGGGCCTGCGCACCATGGCCCTCGGCTATCTGGCCCTGCTGCTGGTGATCCCGGTGATGTTGATCTTCTACAAGGCCTTCGAGGACGGCTTCGGCGCCGCCTTCGACGCGATCAGCACTCCCGAGGCCCAGCACGCGATCTATCTGACGGTGCTGATGGTCTTGATCTCGATTCCGATCAACACGATCTTCGGAGTCGCCTGCGCCCTGGTGATCGTGCGCCAGCGCTTCCGCGGCCGGGCGCTGCTCAACGCCGCGATCGACATGCCCTTCGCAATCTCCCCGGTGGTCATCGGCCTCTCGCTGGTGCTGCTCTACGGCAGCCGCGACGGCTGGTTCGGTCAGGACCTGGCGGCCGCCGGGATCGAGGTGATCTTCACCCCGGTGGGGATGGTGCTGGCGACGATGTTCGTCTCCTTGCCCTTCGTCGTCCGCGAGGTCATTCCCGTGCTGCAGGAGATCGGCGACGACCAGGAGCAGGCGGCGGCGACCCTGGGAGCGAACGGATGGCAGACCTTCTGGCGGATCACCCTGCCCTCGATCCGCTGGGGCGTCACCTACGGGATCGTGCTCGCCACCGCACGCGCGCTGGGCGAGTTCGGTGCGGTGGCGGTGGTCTCCGGCCGGATCTCCGGATCGACCGAGACCCTGCCGCTCTACCTGCGAAAGCTCTTCGACACCTTCAACGTCGCCGGCGCCTACGCGGCGGCGGTGGTGCTGGCGCTGCTGGCGCTCTCGGTGCTGGTGGCGATGAACCTGATCCAACGCCGCGACCACGCAATCGCCGGCGGACCGAGCATCGTCGCCGAACCCGGCGGCGTCGTCCCCCACCTGGACGTCCCTGACGACAAGGAAGGAGCCCGCTGATGGGCATCACCGTGGAGAACGCACGCAAGCAGTTCGGAGACTTCGTCGCCCTCGACGATGTCTCGATCGAGGTCCGCGACGGCTCGCTGACGGCGCTCCTGGGACCGTCGGGAAGCGGCAAGTCGACCTTGCTGCGGGTGATCGCCGGGCTCGAGGAGCCCGACAGCGGCCGCATCGTGATCTCCGGCGAGGACATGACCCGGGTGCCGGTGCAGGACCGCAACGTCGGCTTCTGCTTCCAGCACTACGCCGCCTTCAAGCACATGACCGTGCACGACAACGTCGCCTTCGGCCTGCAGATCCGCAAGCGCGGCAAGAAGGAGATCAAGGACCGGGTCCAGGAGCTGCTGGAGCTGGTCCAGCTCGGCGGCTTCGCCCACCGCTACCCGAGCCAGCTCTCAGGCGGCCAGCGGCAGCGCATGGCACTCGCCAGGGCGCTCGCGGTCGAACCGAAGGTGCTGCTGCTCGACGAGCCGTTCGGCGCCCTCGACGCTCGCGTGCGCACCGAGCTGCGCCGCTGGTTGCGTCGCCTGCACGACGAGGTCCACGTGACGACGATCTTCGTCACCCACGACCAGGAGGAGGCGATGGACGTGGCCGAGCAGATCGTCGTCATGAATGATGGCCTGGTCGAGCAGGCAGGCACCCCTACCGATCTCTACGACCACCCCAATACCGAGTTCGTGATGAGCTTCGTCGGATCGGCGAACCGGATCGGCTCGCGACTGGTGCGCCCGCACGACGTCCAGCTCGCACATATCGCTACGCCGAACTCCGAGGAGGCGATGATCGATCGCATCGTCCATCTCGGCTTCGAGGTCCGCTGCGAGTTGACGCTTGCCGATGGCAACCCGCTGATCGCGCAACTGACCCGAGCGCAGGTCGAGGAGCTCGAGCTCCAGGAAAAGCAGATCGTCTACGTGCTGCCCAGCCGGGCGCGCATTTTCGACTCCAATGGCTCCAACCCGAATACCGAGGAGATGGCGCTCGTCTAAGCACGGCGAGCGCAAACGAGCAGTAGATGAGTCTCGCCGAGATCGTCGCCTGGGCCCTGTTCACGGTGTTCATCGGCTGGCTTGCCGTCGTACTTTGGGCGACGATGCACACGGTGCGCGAGGAGGCGCGACGCGAGGCCGCGAGGCGCGGATCGGGATGAGGCGCTAGGAGCTTGCCTGTTCGGGCGTTCGTTGCCCGGCCAAGGTGGTGACGGACTCGGGCACCGAGCCCGAGACGACGTCTTCGAGCGTCACAAGTTCGAGCACCTCGCGAATGTTGGTGCGAAGCGCCAGCCACACCTGCTCCAGCGGCGCCGAGCTGCCGCGGTAGTCGAGCTCGTTGGCGGACTCGCCACGAACAGTTGCCAGTGGTCCTTCGACTGCGCGGATGACGTCGGCGATCGTGATCTCGCCGGCCGGCTTGCCCAGCCAATAGCCCCCATTCGCTCCGCGCCTGCTCTGGACGAGACCATGCACCCGCAGCTCAGCCAGGATGTTCTCCAGGAACGGCGGCGGGATCGCCTGTGCCTGGGCGAGCTGATCGCCTTTGGCGGGCTCGCTCTCGGACACCCTCGAGCTGGCCAGCTCGACCATCCCCCGCACCGCGTAGTCAGCTTTGGCCGAGATCCTCATCCGGCGCCATTGTTGCCGATGGCGACACGACTGCGCGCTCGAGGACCGCGGCCATCAGCCGCGCCTGGCGGCGGACGTCGTGCTCGGCGGCCGCTTGGCGGGCCTGGGGGTTGGGGCTGGGCAGCCCGGCCGCACGCGCGAGGGCGGCGGTGAGGGCCTGGGGGTCGACGGGGTCAACGAGGATTCCGGCCTCGGGCGTGACGAACTCCGGTGGGCCTCCGACCGTCGTAGCGACCACGGTCCGCTCCATCGCCATGCCCTCCAGCGTCGCCTGCCCGAAGGGCTCGACCAGCGAGGGCTGGCAGAGGACGTCGCATGCGGCGACCCAGCGCGGTACCTCTGACGGGGGGATGCGACCGATGACGCGCACACCGTCGCGCCCTTCGAGCTGCGGGCGCAACTCGCCGTCGCCGACGAATGCAAGCCGGCCGCGCCCGAGCCGGGCGAAGGCATCGGCGAGGGCGACGACGTTCTTGCGCTCGATCAGTGAGCCGACGCACAGATACGCGGGCCCGTCGCCGTCCCAGCCGAGCTCGGCGCGCGCGGTTTCGGCCGGTCGAGGCGAGAACGCCTCCAGGTCGACACCGCAGTTGGCGATCGCGAGCTTTTCGCTCGCGGTAGGAATCTGAGCGACGAGACGGTCGGCGAGCCAGCGCGAGTTGGCAATCACCGCGTCGGCCCGCCGGACGATCGCCCGCGTCGCCTGGGCCACACCGGCGATCTCGCCGATGTTGGCGACGTCCTGACCGTGCGCCATGACCACCAGCGGTACGCGTGCCGCCAGCGACGCGGCGGCGCCGGCGAAGCCGGCCGGAAAGAGAAAATGGGCGAAGACGACGTCAGGTCGTGAGCGCCGCGCCGCGCCGACCGCGGCCGTCGTGAGCCGGG
>JBKJXG010000022.1:0-3126 GCA_046716525.1 Solirubrobacterales bacterium | reverse complement strand
CGCGCCGGTCCGGGGTGCCGGCGCTGCTGCATTCGCATGAGATGCTGCCGCTTGATCCCCGCGGGCGCATGCTTCGCCGCGTTGCCTGGAAGCACCTCGACGAGGTCGTCGCCGTCTCCAATCCCTGTGCGCAGAGGTTGGCCTACAAGCAACGCTGGCCACGGATCGTGCACGAATCGTCGCCGGTCCCGGCCGAAGCCGTGAACCTGCGTCAGCGACCGCGGCCGTTCACCGTCGGCACCGTCGCCGTCGTCTCCAAGCGCAAGGGCAGCGACCTTTTCGTGGAGGCAGCCCAGCTGCTCAGCAGCCGTAACGGCAGCGGCCCGGATTTCCGCTTCGAGATGGTCGGGCCGCCCTCCGACCCGGTCGACCGCGAGTGGGCCGACGCCGTGCTCGCCCGCGCGTCGGCATCCGGCATCCGTCACGACGCCACCGCCGATGTCTTCGAGCGCATGCGCGCATGGGACGCGTTCGTGCTGCCCTCACGCTCGGACCCGTTCCCGCTGTCGATGCTCGAGGCAATGGCCAGCGGCCTGCCGGTGATCGGCACCCGCGCCGACGGAATCGTCGAGCAGCTCGCCGAAGGCTGCGGGATCCTGATCGACGCAGACGACCCTCGCGGCCTTGCCGATGCGATTGCCGAGCTCGCCGATCTGCCATTGCGAGCGCGGGCGACGATGGGCGCCGCCGCGCGCGAGCGGGTGATCGCGAACTTCACCCTCGATCATCAGGCCGCCCAGATGCATGAGACCTACGAGTCGGTGCTGAGCTCGGCCCGGGCCGTCAAGGCGCTAATCAATACGTACGTCGCGGTGCACGACGCGCGGTGAGATCTCGTCGTGCGCCTGGACGTGGCGCACGATTCGCTCCGCGACCGTGACCGAGCGGTGGCGACCCCCGGTGCAGCCGATTGCGATCGTCAGATGCTGTTTGCCCTCGGCGACGTAGGCAGGTAGGAGGAAGTCGAGGAGCGGTAGCAGGCGCTGGTAGTACTCACCGGCGAGCGTCCCGGCCTCGACGTGTTCAACCACGGCGGGGTCGAGACCCGTGAGCGGGCGCAGGTCCTCGCGGTAATGAGGGTTGGGCAAAAAGCGCACGTCAAAGACGAGATCGGCGTCGCGCGGCGGGCCGTTCTTGAAGCCGAAGGTGAGGATCGTCAAAGCGAGCTTCGCGGTCGTCGTCGGCCCCAGCAGGTCCGTTGCGATCCTGCGCCGCAGCATCGCCCCGGTCAGGTCGCTCGTGTCCATGACGAGGTCGGCCCGCTCGCGCAGCGGGCCGAGCACCTCGCGCTCCGCGCGAATGCCGTCGATGATGCGCCCATCGGGGGCCAGCGGATGCCGCCGCCGGGTCTCCTTGAATCGGTTGACGAGAGTGTCTTCGCTGGCTTCGAGGAACAGCACCTTCGGATCGATTCCCTCTTCGGCGAGCTCGTCGAGCACCGCGAGCAGGTCGGCGAAGTAGTCGCCACCGCGAACGTCGGTGACCACCGCCGCCCGGCGCACGCTCGAGCCCTCCAACAGGAAGAGCTCACCCAGCGCCGCGATCAAGCGCGGCGGGAGGTTGTCGACGCAAAAGAAGCCCGAGTCCTCGAATGCTGCGATCGCCTCTGACTTGCCGGCTCCCGAGTAGCCCGAGATCACGAACAACTCGACCTGCCTGCCGAACAGGCAGTCTGCTCCGGATGGCCGCGCCCCCATCGCTGCTGCTACCCCGCCTTGTTGAGCTGGCGGTGGATGTCGCGGGCGAGCTTGCCTGGGATGCCCGGGACCGCCTCGATCTCTTCGCGCGTGGCGATCACCAGCTTGTCGGGTGAGCCGAAGTGCTCGAGCAGCGCCCGCTTTCGCTTCGGCCCGACGCCTCGCAATTCATCGAGCAAGGAAGCCGTCATCGACTTGCCGCGCCGCTGGCGATGATGATCCAAGGCGAAGCGATGGGCCTCGTCGCGTACCCGCTGCAGCAGTCGCAGCGCCTCCGAATTCTCGGCTATCTCGAGGGCGTCGGCGCGCCCGGGCACGTAGACCTCCTCGAGGCGCTTGGCGAGGCCGATGACCGCGGTGCCGCGTTCGACCAGCGGCGCCAGCGCTCGCATTCCGGCCGAAAGCTGGCCCTTGCCGCCGTCGATCACGATCAGGTCCGGGACCGAGGCGAAGCTCTCGTCGCGGCCGCGGTCGTGTGGCGAGCGGTCAGACTGCTCGAGCAGCTGGGCAACGCGACGTCCGAGCACCTCCTCCATCGAGGCGAAGTCATCCGGCCCCGGGGCAAATCCCGCCACCTCCTCGGCTTCGCCTCCGGGGGCGTCAGGGGCGGTGGAGGAGCCGCGGCCCGTGCGTTTTCTGAAGTCGCCTCGGATCTTGAACCGCCGATAGTCCGACTTTCGGGGCGCGCCGCCCTGGAACACGACCATCGAGGCGACCGTGTGCTCGCCGCCGATGTTGGAGATGTCAAAGCCTTCGATGCGCATCGGCAGCGCCGCCAGCGTGAGCGCATCCTGAAGCGCCGAGAGCGCGTCGGTTCGCTGGGCTCGCCGGCGCTCCTGGCGCAACCGGTCCTGTGCCAGCGCCAGCGAGGCGTTGCGGGCGGCGAGCTCGCGTAGCCGGCGCTTGGATCCGCGCTCGGCGATGCGAACCTCCACCGGCCCCTCGCGCCGAACCGCGAGCGCCTCGGCCAACACCGGGGCACGCTCCCCAAGCTCGGGGCCCAAGACGACCAGCCGTGGCACCAGCGGAGCCGCCGAGTAGTACTGGGCGACGAACTCCTCGGTCACTTCCGCCTCGTCACGCTCGCCCTCGTTGGCGAGATAGAACCCGTGGCGCTCGGCGAGGATGCCGTCGCGAACCTGAAAGACCTGGGCGTTGGCTTCCGCGCCCTCGACCGCGACTGCGATCAGATCGGCGCTCTCCATCGTGTCCCCCGCGACGCTGCGGCGCTGCATCAGCGAGCGCACCGACTCGAGCCGGTCGCGAAAAACGGCGGCACGTTCGAACTGCTCGGTCTCGGCCGCCGTCGCCATCTTGCGTTCGAGGTCGCGCTCGACGTCGCGGTAGCGACCCGAGAGGAAATCGATGATCGCGTCGATGCCGCGGCGGTACTCCTCGCGATCGACGTAGCCGACGCACGGAGCAGCGC
>JBKJXG010000021.1:0-4369 GCA_046716525.1 Solirubrobacterales bacterium | reverse complement strand
AGCGAAGAAGAAGCCGATGACGACCACGAGACTGAAGGCAAACGAGATCAAGCTCACGAGCACGACCGAGAGCGGGATCACCAACCGGGGAAACTCGACCTTGCGGACGAGGGTCTCGCGAGTAACCAACGATGACAGCGCCCTCGAGGTTGACTCGCTGAACACCGTGAAGAGCAGGATGTTGAAGAGCAGCAGGCTCGCGTAATCCTCGACGCGGTTGCCGAAGCCCAGGATCTGCGTAAAGGCCACATAGAGGACGGCGAAAAGGAGCAGCGGGTTGAGCAGCGTCCACAGGTATCCGAGTACCGATCCGTGATAGCGGAGCGTGAAGTCGGTCAGCGCCATGCGCCAGAGCAGCCGGCGAAAGCGATCCCAGCTGCCGCCGAGCGCCGACGGACCTTTGACCTCGGGCAGCTCGACCGCCGCCGGATCCACAGTGCTCAAGGCGCTACTGCCGTCCGCTCTGAGCGCGGCTGCCGGCCTTGGGGCCAGTGCGCTCGGCGATCCAGGACTTGTAATCCAGCACCATCTTCCCCGCCCCAAACGGTGTCGATCCGGCCAACACGGTGAAGCTGGTGGCTTCGGTTCGTGAAACACGACCGAGGCGGACACCGTCACTCCCCCAGCCTGTGAGCGTGATCGTGTAGACCCCTGGCGCAAGCCTGTTCTCGATCGACGTCTCCACCTGCACGCTCTCCCCGGGCTCCAGCCGGCCCTTGTCGGATGCAAGCGCGAAGGGGATCGGGGCGAACAAGATCACACGCTCGGTGTCCCTGATCTCGAGGCGCAGATCGGGTTTCTCCACCGTTTCTTCGGCAACGACCCGCGCACCGACCCGGATCTCCTCGCCGGATTCGAGCGTGGTGTTGAGATCCTCGCCGTCGCCGTCGAGCCGGACGCTGTCGATCCGCAGTGCGCGCTTGCCCCCGGGACCGGGCGCGGGCTCATTGCGACGACTGAGCATGAGCTCCGAATACCGCTGCGCGACCTGATCGGGATCGCCGATCTCTTCGATGCGTCCCTTCTCCAGCAGCAGCGCCCGGTCGCAAAAGTACCTGACTCGCTGCATGGAATGGGTGACGAGCACAACTGTCTTGGTCGGATCCACCTTCAGCAGGTTGAACTCGTTCTCGCACTTGCGCTGGAAGGCCTCATCACCGACGGCGAGGACCTCATCGAGCAGGAGGACGTCGGCGTCGATCTGCATTGCGATCGCGAACGCGAGCCTCACCCTCATTCCCGACGAGTAGTTCTTGAGCTTGAGATCGACGAAGTCCTCGAGCTCGGCGAAATGGATCACGTCGTCGAAGCATGCCCGCGCCCGCCCGGTCGGCAAGCCCATCATCTCGGCGTTCAAGATCACGTTCTCCCGCGCCGGCAGCTCCGCCTGAAAGCCGACGCCGAGCTCGATCACCGGGGCCGCCAGGCGGGCGACGCGGATCGTGCCCGCATCGGCGCGATAGATGCCTGCGAGAAGCTTGAGCAGGGTGCTCTTGCCCGAGCCGTTGCGGCCGACGATGCCGAAGAACTCGCCGCGGCCGACCTCGAACGAGATCTCGTTCAGGACCTGCAGCCGCCCCGAGGTCCGGCGCTTCGATCTCTTCAGCAGCTGCGCCTTGAGCGTGGTCTCGCGGTGACCGGGGACCGCAAACGCCTTGCTCAGCCCCTCGACCTGAATCGCCGGGGGTGTCGGCACCGCCTCGTCGAGGCCGCTCTGGGCCTGCGTTGCGTCCCGGGTGGCTGCGGTCAAATCCATCGGCTAGCGATCATAGGGCCGCCACCTGCGCACACCAGGCGGTCAGGACCTCTCTGATCTGCTCGGCGCGATGGGCATAGGTGTGATGTCCGAGCACCTCGGCGCGGTAGCGCTCGGCCAGGCCGTGTGCCCGAGCTGGGTCTCTGCGCAGCTCGAAGACGAGCCGGCGAAGGGATTCGGAGTCATGCCATACGGGAAACTCCTCGTCGAAGAGCTCGCGGACTCCATCGGCGCAGTTGCTGGCAACAAGCGTCCCGCAGGCGAGCGCATCGAAGACCCTGGCGTTGACCGCGTTGAACGGCTTGGTGTGGGTTGCTGCGTCGTCGACGACGAGGTCCGCGGAGGAGTATCCGCGCGGCAGGTCCTCGTAGGCGAGGGATCCCTTGGCGAGGTCTGACATCCCGCGAACCCGATCCCAGCCCTTGCCGAAAACCTTGACGTCGTAGGTGCTCGCGAGCTCGGGCAGCGCCTCGATCACGCTGCGCGGACGTTCCCAGTAGTTGCCGGTGAAGTTGAGGTCGCAGCGTAGCTTCGGGTCCACTTGTTGCGGTCGGAACCTCGCGGGGTTGGTCGCCAGCGGCAGGATCTCGGCGATCCGCGACGAGCGCGCCTCGATGATCTCCTTCGAGCGCGTCGATGAAGCGAACACGAGATCGTAATCGTCAAACCCTGGCTGTTCGATCCAGCGTTCGGTCCAGTTGCGAACCCAGGCGACGACGATCGCGTCGTCCGGCGCGCTTTCGACAGGGAAGGCGTCGAGCAGGGCGATCACGACGTCGATCGAGGCGTCGATGTCTCGCCACCGGTCGCGGTGGCGCTCCCAGTACGAAACCTCGAAGCCGAGTGCTGCCAGCGCGCTTCCGAGCTCGTGGGCCGTGCTGTAGTCGCCGTAGCCACCAGCCGGATCGTCACGGGTCAGGGTGATTGCGATCCGAAACGGCTCCTCGGCCTTTCCCCCTGCACCGCGCAGGCGTTCGAGGAACTCGGTCCTCGACGGCTGTGAGCGGCCGTCAAAGCGCCGACGCGCCCTCAATCTCCTCAGCCCGCGCTTGAGCCTGCGGACCACTCTGATCGCAGCGCCGTCGCGGTCGCGCTGCCATATCTCGCTCGAGAAGCGCAGCGGACCACCCGAGGGCGCTGGTTTTGTCGTGCGATGTCGATCAGGCACAATCCAGGCCGGGCACAGCGTAGTCACACGCCTCGACAGTCCCGTAACGCACCTCCCGCGCCCGCGCCAATGACGGACGCGGAGGCGCCCGCCGACGCGGACCGCAGGTACTCTCGTTCGCCCCCAGGGGCTAGACGAGCGATGGATCGAGAGCAGCAGTCAACCGAGAGCGAACAGCGGGAGCCAACGCCCATGCTCAACAACTACGGCCGCATCCTCAGCGCCGAGGAGGTAGAGCGCGACGAGCATCGTGCGGCGGTCGGCGGCCTCTGGGCTGAGATCGGCAAGCTCCAATTCGAGTTCATGGTGCGGGAGGGCGAGCTCAGCCCGGAGATGAAGCTGCTCGACGTTGGCTGCGGGTGTCTACGCGGAGGCGTTCACTTCATCCCGTATCTCGATCCCGGCAACTACTTCGGCATCGACAGCAACCCGTCCTTGATCGATGCCGGCTACGACGTCGAGGTTCCACGCCACGGGCTCGCGGGTTCTATCGACCGTGACCAGCTGCTGGTCACCGACGATTTCGGCGCCTGGCGCTTCAGCGTCTCATTCGATCGCGCGATCGCGGTCAGTATCTGGACGCACCTGCCCCTCAACCACATGCAGCGCTCGATTCGCGAAACCGCACGCGTGCTGAGGCCTGGCGGTTCGATGTACGCAAGCCTCTTTCTCTGCCAGACCGAGGACCAGCTGTTCGGGCCGATCACACATCAGCCAGGGGGGATCACGAGCCACCGCGATCGCGATCCCTACCACTACCTATGGGAAGACATAGAGCATGCCTGCAAGGCAATCGGGCTGCGGCCGGAGTTGATCGGCGATTGGGAGCACCCGCGGGCTCAGCAGATGGTGAAGATCACCGTGCCCGAGGCAGGTACCAAAGTCACGAGCCCGCACCCGGCGTAGCTTCGCGGCGCCTGCGAGCATTCGAGAGGTGAAGCGCCTTTACCGAATCGCCGACAACCGCCGGCCTGACGCTCTCGCCAATCGCTTTCGGCGCCGGCGCCACCGGATCTTCGAGCAGCTGGCCGACCGCCTCCAGCCCCCGATTCGCATCTTGGACGTCGGCGGAGAGGAGTCCTACTGGCGACAGATGGGAGCGCTGGACCATGAGTCACTCGAGATCGTGCTCCTGAACCCAAACCAAGAGCGTGCCTGCGCGGCCAACGTCCGCTCAGTCGCAGGCGATGCTCGCGACCTCTCCCAGTTCGCCGACGACGAGTTCGATGTCGTCTTCTCCAACTCGGTGATCGAGCACCTCGGCGTCCTTTGCGACCAGGAAGCGATGGCGGCCGAGGTTCGCCGCGTCGGAGTGCGTTACTTTGTCCAAACACCGAATCGTCACTTCCCGATCGAACCGCACTTCTTCTTCCCAGGCTTTCAGTTCCTGCCGCGCGGAATCCAGATCGGTTTGGTGCGGCGGTTCGCGCTCGGCTACCACGAGG
>JBKJXG010000020.1:0-2641 GCA_046716525.1 Solirubrobacterales bacterium | reverse complement strand
CGTGTCGGTGCTCATTAGCGCCTCTTGGTGCCTATCACAATGGCTTAGATGAGCCAGATAGCTGACAGCCATGCCTGCCGGGTCAGATGTGGTACATGCCCGCTCCGCCCTCCTCGGCTTCGCGGCGGGCGATGTCGGCGATGGTGGTGCGGCTGAAGACGTCACGCATCGACTCGACGCCCTCCTTCCAGATGCCGCCGGCCTCGCGGGCCTCCTCGCCGACGCGGCCGTCGAGGGCCTGGACGACTTCTAACACGGTGATCTGCTCCGGCGGACGGGCAAGGCGATAGCCGCCCTTGACGCCGCGTTGGCTGGTCAGCAACCCATCGCGACGCAGGGTTGAGAACAGTTGCTCGAGGAACTGGACCGGCATCGCGCGTCGCTCAGCGACCTGTGCGATCGGAACCGGACGCTCGCCTGATATCGCCAGCTCGGCCATCGCAACCACGGCGTAACGCGACTTCGAGGTGACGGAGATCATCGCGACCGGTTTCTAGCGGATCGGTCGAAAAAACCTCGCTCGTACCGCTTGCGGTGGTTTGAGTTCGGTTGCACGCGGTTAGGATGGCCGTCGGTTCAACAGGCCGTGCTTGCGGCCAAGCTTTGCCGGTTGTGAGGGCGCTCATGCCCACCGGCTTCGGAGCTGAGGGATAGGAATGACTACAAAACGACGCTGTTTGATCATCGATGGACAACCAACGGTTCGCCTCGGGGTGCGTGGACTGCTCGCCGATCGCTACGAGGTCGAGGAGGCCCGCGACGGCAACGGCGCGCTCGAGCTGCTCACCTCGCTGGGCGATTTCGACGTCGCGATCGTCGAACTTTCAGGAAGCGGCAACGGCAACGCAAACAGCGAGACGTTGGTCGGGATGGCGGCCATTCGCGCACTGCGCAAGGAACTTCCCGGCCTCGGGATCGTCGCCCACGGCCCTCGTCCCGAAAAGCACGTCGCCAGCGCGGCGATCAGCGCCGGCGCCACCGCTTTCGTCGCCAAGAGCTCGCCCTCCGACTCACTGACCGAAGCCGTCGCCTCCGCCGCCGATTCGGAGAAGTTCATCGACCCGATCGCAGCAAAGTCGAAGCGCGCGGTGCTGACCAAGCGGCAGCGCGAGATCCTCCAGCACTACGCCGACGGCAACCGCACCGCCGCGGTCGCCAATCGCCTCGGCCTCAGCACCGAGACCGTTCGTACTCACACGAAGGCGGCGCTGCAACGGCTCGGAGCCCGCGACCGTGCCCACGCCGTCGCCATCGGCATCCGAAACTCCCTGATCGAGTAGCTACAGCCAGCCGCGGTCGCGGGCGATGAGCACCGCTTGGGCGCGGTCGACCGCGCCGCTCTTGCGGTAGACGTTGTGAAGATGGGTTCGGACCGTGCTCACCGACAGCGACAGCTCCTGGGCGATCTGTTTGTAGACCTTGCCCTCCGCCAGCCCGCGCAGTGCGTCGACCTCGCGCCCCGACAGCGGGCAGGGCTCCGTTGAGCGGCGGCGGCGCTGGCTTACATGGGGAAACTCGAAGATGAGACCGTCGAGCGCGGCCTCGTCGAGGTCGAGTGCCGCTGCCGCCTTGTGCATCGTCGCGGAGGGGACGGGATCTCCCGCGGCGTGATGCACGATCAGGTCGCCGAGGCGGATTGCCGCTGCGTGGCCAATCGCATCGGCCGCATGATGGCGCTCGACGGCTGCCGCGATTGCCGGAGGCAAGCTCCAGCGCCGGACAAGCACGGCTCCGACCAGGGCGTGGTCGATACCAAGCTCGCGTCGCTCACGGCGGGCGCGCTCGTCGGGCGCCTCGCCTCGACCGTCGCCGAGGTGGATGTCGCCATACAGCTCGGCCATGACGAGCCGGCCGACGTCGTGAAGCAGCGCGGCGACGGCGAGCTCATCGCGTTGCGGCAGGCGCACCAACTCGGCCGCCCGTTCACTGGCGATACGCACGGCCGCTGCATGACGGCGAAAGCGCTCATAGCGGTCGGCGCGCACTCCGGGCTGTTCAAGGATGTCGTAGGTCTCAACTTGCAACATGAGGTCGCGAACCGACCCCAAATCGAGCGCCTCGATTGCCTGGGCGACGCCGCCTGTGCGCCCGGGCGGTCCATGGCCGTTGTTGGCGGCGCGCATCAGCGTGATCGCGAGCGCCGCATCAGACTCGACGGCCTCGGCGAGGTCGTTTGCCGAGGTGGCCTGGCGATCACAGAGCCCGAGCACGCGACGGCGTGCTTCGGCCAGCGCCGGCACCGACGAAGCAGCATCGAATGCCGCCGAGAGGCGGTGCCCACCTGCGCCCGCTCGCCGCTGGGATCGCTTTGCGCTCACACTCATTGTGGTTTCGCTCTCATGACTAGGACGCGCAGCCGGGCGCGCTCTATCCATAGATCGGCAAACGAGCGCAGCGCATTAGCGGCTCGCTCCCTCCGTACGCCTGAAAAATGGGAACTACGGCTGGGCGTTGACGCGCGCCGAAGCTGCCGCGAGGCGTTTCAGCGACTCCTCGCGCCCCAGCGCGGCTAGCGAATCGAAGATCCCTGGCGACACCGTCGTCCCCGTGATCGCGACGCGAATCGGCTGGTGGAGCTCGCGCGCCTTGACGCCGAGGCGCTCGACGAGCGGCCCGAGCTCGGCCTCCAGGGTCGCAGCGT
>JBKJXG010000019.1:0-2698 GCA_046716525.1 Solirubrobacterales bacterium | reverse complement strand
CATTCGACATCTCCTCCTTGATCGACCTGCCCGGGTTAGTCCGACCCTATCCCCGAACCGGGGGTCTGGCAAGTGCAGATTTCGACCGGCAAGCACCAGCTAAGCGCCGCTTTCGGGCTCGCCGCCGCAGGTCTGCCATCAGCTCGAAGCTGGCGAAACATGGGAGTAGTCCCCTCCCCTGGCGATTGGGAGCCAGCCACTGACGAAGCGTGGCGTCATCGATGGCGGCGGGAACAGAGTCCGCCGAAACGGCGATTCGCGCCAGTGCCGCAACGTCGACCGTGACTAGCCCCTCGCTGCAGCCTCCTCCATGATTCGCCCGACGTCTCAGGAGCGAAGAACTCTGGAATATGACTAGTTGCCACCCGCAGGCGCTATCCGGCGGAGTCGTCGCCGTTGAGCGTCGCGACCAGTTTCCGCGCCCCGCCGCGGTCGCGAAATTCGCACAGGTAGATCCCCTGCCAGGTGCCAAGTGCCGGCGAGCCGTCTGAGATCGGCAGAGTCAACGACGGCCCGACCAGCACGGACTTGACATGCGCCGGCATGTCGTCGGGGCCCTCGAGGGTGTGGCGCCAGTAATCGGCGCCCTCTTGGATCGAGCGGTCGAACCACTCTGCGAGATCGGTGCGCACGTCAGGGCTGGCGTTCTCGTTCAAGGCCAGCGCGCACGAGGTGTGGAGCAGATGCAGGTGCAGCAGGCCAACCCGCACGCCGGCGAGCTCATCGAGCGCGCCCTCGACCTCGTCGCCGACGAGGTGAAATCCGCGCGGCCTCGCTCGAAGGGTGATCTCTCGTTGCAACCACATCAGCCGGCCGCCACGTTACCCGCGCCATCCCGGCGCCGACAACACAGAGATGAAAGAATCCGCGCCGGTTCGATGTCGATCGCTCGTGGTCAAGCGCTGATCGCTGCTCCACCGACCAGGATCTGGGAGCTGATTGGTGACCCCCGCCGTCATCCCGAGTGGTGGCCTCGGGTGATCGAAGTTCGCGGCGAGCGCTTCGACGAGGGCAGCAACTACGCGCAGGTCACCCGGGGGCCGACCGGGAGCCATCGAACGACGCTGAGAGTCGAGCAGCTCGAGGATCTCCGAGAGATTCACATGCGCTGCGCCCAGACGGGCACCTACGCCCGCTGGCTGCTGACCGAGGCACGCGGGCACACCTTCGTCGACGTCGAGTTCGGCATGAACCCCGTCGGCCTCGGCAACCGGCTCTTCGACGCGACCCTCGGCAAGTCCTACTTCCGGCGCTGGCTCGAGCAGTCGATCGCCTCCCTGGAGCAGGCCGCCGCTTCGTCGCCGTCGGGTGAGACGGGCGCAGCGTCGCGATAGCAGACGCCAGTCTCATTCCTGTAGCTTCGCCTCAGGCGGGCGGGTAGCTCGAACGACCCTGACCAGGAGGCGAAACATGGACAAGCTCGACTTCATCGGCGTCCCATCCCAGAACGCAGAGCGATCACGGGCCTTCTACGTCGACACCCTGGGCCTCCGGCCCGACGACCAGGGGTCCAGCGAGTTCTGGATCGGCGAGACCTGCTTCGGGATCTGGGAACCGGCGAGCTTCGGGATGGAGTTCGCGCCGCAGAAGAATGCCCACCCTGCGATCCACGTCGACGACGTCACCGCCACGCGCGCCGAGCTCGAAGCCAAAGGTGTGGAGTTCACCGGCGAGATCCTCGATACGGGCGTCTGCCACATGGCCTTCTTCAACGACCCCGACGGCAACGACCTCATGCTTCACAGCCGCTACGCGCCACGCGACTGAGCTCGGTCGCGGCGGGCTGAGCCGCGCACGCCGCTATGGAGCCTTGAGCTCGAGCTTCACCTCGCAAAGGTCGACCGAGGCGCGCGTCCCCATTTCCCCCGCAGGAGGGCTCATCGAGTTCAGCACCTCGTCGCCAGTCCGCATGTCCTCCTCGGTATCGAAAAACCCGATCGCCAGGACCGTTCCGCTTGCTTCGTCGGCCAGCAGGGTGAATGCCTTGCCGGGCACGCCCTCCGGTGGCCCCGTTCGCTCGCGCATATCGGCGATGTTCTCTTCGAGCTTCTTGGCATCGACATCCGTGAACCTCGCGACCCGTGCGTACATGTCTCCTCCTTGAGTTGGTTGCGCGAAACCTACAGCCACATCAGCGATCGCCATTTGGATCGCCTTTCATCGCGCTTTCACGGTGGTTCGCAATGGTCGCCCGATGCGACGGCGAGAGAGCACATTTCTGTCCGGCATCGGCTTCGCCGCGGCCGTCGCGATCGGGTGCGGTGGCGGCGATGGCTCGACCGGCGACGTGGGCGCGTCGGCCCCGAACACGATTCCGCAGCCCACCCAGGCTGCGCTCGCGGCGGCGGACCTCGACAAGCTCCCGCTGGCCGACGAGGCCGAGCGGATCGACATCGAGGCACCGACGTTCTCTAACCCGACCGAGATCACCAACCCGCTGTTTCCGATCAGCGATCTTCACTCGGTGATCTTCAGCGGCAGGGTCGAGGGCAAGCCCTTCCACACCGAGACCACCCTGCTCCCGGAGACGAGGGTGATCGAGTGGAGTGAGGGCCAACAGGTCGAGGCTCGTGTCTCCCAGTACTTCGCCTATATCGACGGACGCATCGAGGAGGTCGCGCTCGACTACTACGCCCAAGCGGACGACGGCGCCGTCTGGTACCTGGGCGAGGACGTATTCGATTACAACGAGCAGGGC
>JBKJXG010000018.1:0-4861 GCA_046716525.1 Solirubrobacterales bacterium | reverse complement strand
GCTCTACCCGCGCGGAATGGGGATGGGCGACGTCAAGCTGGCAGCGATGATGGGCCTCTATCTCGGCCGAGCCGTCGCCCCAGCGCTGCTGATCGGCTTCGCCGTAGGGGCCCTGGTCGGGATCGCGATGATGGCGCGCCACGGGTCGGCGGCGCGCAAGCGCGCGATCCCCTTCGGGCCCTTCCTCGCGCTGGGCGGGATCGTCGGGCTCTGGGCAGGCGACGAGATCGTCGATTGGTACGTCGACACGTTTTTCTCCGCCTGAGGCGGAACTCGAGCGCAGGCGCGGCACGGGCGCACAGGTTCACGCTCAAGTGATCGACGCAGGCTGCCGATTGTCACTCTGAGAGCCGAACCGCGGAATCAAACCCCCGAAATACCGAAGGCAGCAGTGTTCACCAAGACCGCCCAGAAGAAGCTCGTCGGCCTCGAGATCGAGGCCGGCAGCATTGCCGCGACCGAAGTCTCGGTCAACGGCTCCACCGAGGTCACCGGGCACGCGATCGCGCCGCTCGACTCGGGGATCTTCAATGAGGGCGAGGTCGCTGATCCCGAGGCGCTGGGCGATGCCCTGAAGGCGCTCTTCGCCGAGCACAAGCTCTCGCGCAGTGTCCGGGTGGGGATCGCCAACCAGCGAGTCGCGGTGCGAACCCTCCAGCTTCCGTCGATCGCCGACGAAAACGAGCTCGACGCCGCCGTGCGTTTTCAGGCCCAGGACCACATCCCGATGCCGCTCGAACAGGCGGTGCTCGACTGGGAGGTGGTCGGCCACTCGGCCGGCTCCGGCGGTGAGCCCCTGATTCAGGTCGTCGCCGTCGCCGCGCGTCGCGAGATGCTCGAGATGACGATGACCGCGCTGGACCGCGCTGGACTGCGCCCGGTCGGCATCGACCTCTCGGCGTTCGGCATGACCCGCGCCCTCAATCGCGACGTTGGCCCGACAGCCGCGGTCCCAGCCGTGACCACTGCCTATGAGGACCGCGCGCCCGCCGACGCCCCTGCTGAGGATGCGGCCGCGCCTCCGGAGGAGCAGCCCGCCAACCTCTACGCCAGCCTGGGCGACATCACCAATCTTGCGGTCGTGCGCAGCGTCAGCTGCCTGTTCACTCGAATCGTTCCATTCGGTATCGAGGGAGTGGCCCAGACGCTCAGCACGCGTCGGGAGCTGACACTCGAGCATTCGCGCCAGTGGCTCAACCACGTTGGCCTCAAGCATTCGATCGAGGAGCTCGAGGGCGATCCCGAGATCATCGCGGCCACCCGTGAGATCCTCAACGAGAGCGCTGCGAAGCTCGCCGATGAGTTCCGGCTCTCGCTCGACTACTACGGGACCCAGCCGGGCGCCGCCGCAATCATCGAGATCGTCTTCTGCTGTGCCTGAACCACGGTGCCCGGACTGGTCGAGCGGCTTCAGGTCTAGCTCGGATATCCCTGCCGTGTATCCAGGCCCGCCGCGCTTCAACATCTCGGCGAGGCATCGGTTGCGCGTCTCACGGTTCCCTTCGGCCTCGCATTGGAGGGCTGACCGTGCGCCCCGTCAACCTGATCCCACCCGAGCACCGCCGCCGTGAGCGCGGGCCTGCCCGCACCGGCGTTGCGCCGTGGGCGATCGTCGGCGCGCTCGTGCTGGGGTTGGCCGCGATCACCGCGGTGACGATGTTCGGCAACCAGATCTCAGAGCGCGAGGCCGAGCGTGATCGCCTCGAAATGGAAGAGGCCGCGCTCACAGCGCAGGCTCAGGCTGTCGCCCCCTACGCGGGTTTCGCCTCGCTGGCGCTGGCGCGCCAGGCGACCGTGACCAGCCTCGCTCAGAGCCGCTTCGACTGGGAGCGCGTGATGCGTGAGCTCGCCCTGGTCATGCCCGCCGACGTCTGGCTCATCAAGGCCACCGCGAGTGCCGGCGCCGGTGCCGCCGTCGACGCTGCGACCACCGGGATCACAGGCCCCTCGCTGATCCTCGAAGGATGCGGTGCAAGTCACGAGGCAGTGGCCGGGTTCGTCGCCGCGCTCGAAGACATCGACGGCGTCACCCGGGTCGGGATTTCGAGCTCTGAGCGCCCCGCGCCCAGTGGTGCCGGCGAGGAAGAGAGCGCCGACAGCGGCGATGGCGGCGATGGCGCCGACTGCCGTACCCGCGACTTCATTTCAGCGTTCGAGATCACCGCCGCCTTCGACGACGCCGCAGCCGCGGCGGTGGTGCCGGCCGCGCCCGTGCCCGCAGGCGAGGCCGCCGTCCCGGCCGAGGCGCCGGTTGCCGAGGTCGGCGACGAAGCGCAGGAGTCGGCCAAGAACCAGACTGACAAAGCCCGCAACGCCACCAATCTGGTTCCCGGAGTGGCTGGAGGGGCGCGATGAAGACGGGCGACCGCAAGATCCTGCTCGGCGTCCTCCTGCTCGGCCTGCTCGGGGCCCTGTGGTTCATGGTCCTGTCGCCCAAGCGCGCCGAGATCGCGACCCTCGATGAGGACATCGAGACCCTGGCGGCCTCCGTGGCCGAGCAGGAGCAACTCGTGGCGTCCGCCCTTCAGGCCAAGGAGAACTACGACGCGGCTTATCACCGCCTTGTCGTCCTGGGCAAGGCGGTGCCCGACGACGCCGACACACCGAGCCTGATCACGCAGATCACCGGCATCGCCGACGAGGCCGGGGTCGACTTCCGAACGCTCACCCTTTCCCAGGGGGCAGTCGCGACCCCACCAGCTCCCGCCACTCCCGCCGAGCCCGCTGAAGGCGAGGCCCCAGCCGAGGAGGAGGCCCCAGCCGAGGGCCAGGACGCCGCGGCCCCGGTCGACCCGGTGGCCGCCACGGAGGCGGCCGCGGCTGCCCTGCCGATCGGGGCGACGGTCGGCCCCGCCGGCCTGCCCGTGATGCCGTACGAGCTCGGCTTCCGCGGCGACTTCTTCGAGATCGCAGACTTCATGGCCCGCCTCGATTCACTGGTCAGCTCCAACCCGTCGGTCCCCGGCAAGATCGGTGTCGACGGCCGGCTGTTCACGGTCGGCGGATTCACGCTCGAGGGCGACACCGCGGCGGGCTTTCCGATGCTGAGCGTGAAGATGAGCGTCATGTCCTACGTCGCTCCTCCCGACCAGGGCATCACCGGAGGCGCCACCGCCGCCGCGCCGGTGCCCGTGAGCGAAACCGACACCGTTGCGGCGACTCCGACTGCATCGACGGTGGCGCCATGAGCAAGATCCAACCCCCCCAATTCCTCTCCGATCTCTACCGCGACCTGCGCGACCGCCGCATGCTGTTGCCCGTCGCGGCGCTGATCATCGCGATCGCCGTGGTTCCGATCGGACTGGCCAAGTCGACCCCGGAGACCGTTCCACCGCCACCGGTCGCCGAGGGCGGCCAGGGCGCCGCCGAGCCTGCCGTGCTCGCCAGCGACGTCGGAGTCCGCGACTACAAGAAGCGCCTCGAGCAGCTCAAGTCGTCGAACCCCTTCGACCAGAAGTTCAGCGCTCCGCCCCCGGAGTCGGTCGCGATCGGCATCCAGGATGACTCCAGCGCCGGGACCACCGAGACGACCGATACCGCTGCGACCTCGACCGAGCCGGCAACTTCGACGGTGCCATCCACGGTCGACCCGGCGCCGGCGGGCCAGCCGCCTGGGTTGCCGGGCCAGCAACCGCCGGCTGTCCAGGAGCCGGACTCGATGCCGGAACCCGCGGTTCGCTACTACAGCTCCCGTGTCGACGTCACGATCGGCCCGCTGGGCGAGACGAAGGCGATCGAGGGCGCGCGGGCGCTCGAGATGCTTCCCAACGAGAAGCGGCCGGTTGCCCTGTTCGTCGGCATAACCGAGACCGGCGACTCGGCGATCTTCCTGTTGGCGCCGTATCTGACCGCCGGCGAGGGCGAGGGATCGTGCTCGCCGAAGCCGGTCGAGGCATGTGAGTTCCTGACCTTGAAGGAAGGCGAGTCGCGGATCCTCAACGATCCCGTGGATGGCACGGCCTATCGCCTCGGCGTCAACGGCATCCACCTCGTTCGCATCCCCGCGCCCGCCGGGCTCGAGTCGGCCGACGGCTCGCGCAAGCGGTCCGAGCGCGCCGTCCTGGGCGCGGGCCTCTGAGCGCGCACCACTGACCCGCACCAAGCCCCTCTAGATTAGGCGGCACGATGGCCGCTCTTCGCTTCACCACCGCGGGCGAGTCGCACGGGCCCGGGCTCGTGACGATCGTCGAGGGCCTGCCCGCCGGGCTCGAGCTCGACCGCGAGCGCATCGACCGCGAGTTGGCACGACGCCAGCTCGGACATGGCCGCGGCGGGCGCATGCGGATCGAGCGCGATGCCGTCGAGGTGCGCTCCGGGATTCGCCACGGGCGCACGCTGGGCAGCCCAGTCGCGCTGCTGGTCGCCAACCGCGACTACGCCAACTGGGAGGAGCGGATGAACCCGTGGCCTGTGGAGGCCGAGGTCGAGGAGTCGCACCTGCCGCGACCCGGGCACGCCGACCTCGTCGGGGCGCAGAAGTACGGCTTCTCAGATGTCCGCAACGTGCTCGAGCGCGCCAGCGCCCGAGAGACGGCTGCGCGCGTGGCGGCCGGCGCCCTGGCGAAGGAGTTCCTGCTGGCGCTCGGGGTCAGCGTCCATAGCCACGTGCTGCGGATCGCCTCGGTCGCGGCGCCCGAGGGCAACGCGCTCACCCCCGAGGACTTCGCCGACGTCGACGACTCGCCGGTGCGCTGCCTCGATCCGGAGACCGAGAAGCTGATGGTCGAGGAGATCGACCGCCTGCGAAAGCAAAACGAGAGCCTCGGCGGCATCTTCGAGGTCCGTGCCTTCGGCCTCGTCCCGGGGCTGGGCTCCTATGTCTCCTGGGACACCAAGCTCGACGGCCGGCTTGCGCACGCGG
>JBKJXG010000017.1:0-6575 GCA_046716525.1 Solirubrobacterales bacterium | reverse complement strand
CGACGTTCCGATCGAGAAAGACGTTTGAGTGCGCGATAACCCGCGCATCTCGCGGTCATCGGCCGGACGGCTCGCTCACGTACGCTCGTACTATCGCTTCGCCGTCCGGCCTGCTTCCCGCGACCTGCTTGGTTCTCGCGCTCTCAGCGAGCGCGGTCGGCGCAACGCCGGTCGCCGCGCCCGTCCATACGCACCCCTGGCCGGAGCGGATAGGCGCGGCGGAGCGCTATGCCGACAATCGGGCCGGCACGGTCTCGTTTGCGGTCGTCGACGAATCGGGCCGGCTTCGCGGTGATCACCCCGGTCGAGTTCACAGCTCGGCCAGCGTGGTCAAGGTGATGTTCATGATTGCCTTGTTGCGCGAACCGGAGGTGCGCGACGACGCCCTCACCGACTCAGAGAAGGCGCTGCTGGAGCCGATGATCAGGCGGTCCGACAACCAAACGGCGACCGCGATCTACGACCGCGTCGGCGAAGCCGCGATCTACCGCCTCGCTCGCGCCGCGGAGCTCGATCGCTTCACGACCCAGCCGACGTGGGGCCTGACGACGATCACGTCGGGCTCCCAGGCCCGTTTCTTCAACCGGCTCGAGACTTACGTTCCCAAGCGGCACCGCAGTTACGCGATGCGCCTGCTGACGCAGATCGTGCCGTCACAGCGCTGGGGCATCCCCAGCTTCGCCCCGGACGGCTGGCGCCTTCACTTCAAGGGTGGATGGTCGGGCCGGCCGAACTGGCGCATCAACCAGGTGATGACCCTGCGCGAGCCGCCGCGGCGCTTCAGCGTCGCGATCCTGACCCGCGACCAGCCGTCGAAGGAATACGGCGAGAAGACGATCGAGGGCGTCGCCAAGCGGCTGCTGCGCGGCTACGACTGATCGCCGGAGCTCGTGCCGGGGAGGCGCTCGAGCAGCTCGCCGAGGATGCGAGCCGTCGCCCCCCAGATCAGGTGCTCGCGAACCTGATAGGTGGGAGTGCGGATGGGGACGCCGTGGCGGACCAGGCGGCGCATCGCGAACCCCTCGCGCAGCTGCTCCGCGGTGAAGGCGAGCACGGTCTCGACCTCGTGCGGGCTCGGTTCGAACTGAAGCCCTTCGGCGATCAGCCCGACGAAGGGATGGACCTTGTAGCTGGTGACGAAGGTGCCGATCGGCGGCAAGGCGCCGAGGACCTCGACGTCGGCGCCGCGCAGGCCGATCTCCTCCTCGGCCTCGCGCAGCGCGGTGGCGAGCAGGTGCGGGTCGGTCGGGTCATGCCGGCCGCCGGGAAACGAGATCTCGCCGGCGTGGCGGCGCAGGTCGTGGCGACGCTCGGTGAAGACGATGCCCGGTCGATCGGGAAAGCCGAACATCGCCACCAGCACCGCCGCCTCGGTCTGGCCATGGGCGGCCATCGCCTCTGCGTCCTCGGAGCTCAGCAGCGCCGAGCGCAACGATGCGACCGCGTCGCTCAGATGATCACCTGCACCGTGCCGCCGTCGACCGACCAGGCCGACCCGGCGACATAGGAAGCTCGTTCGGAGCAGAGGAAGACGATCGCCGCCGCGATCTCCTCGACCTCGGCCATGCGCCCGATCGGGCGGGACGTGGCGGCGGCCTCGAGCGCTCGCTCGCGACTGTCGAGGCCCTGGCTTTGCATCAGCTGATCGAGCAGGCCGTCAGCTTCCATCCACATCTCCGACTTGGTTGCGCCGGGGCAGACAGCGTTGACGAGCACGCCGTCGGCGGCGTAGCGATCGGCGAACAGGCGAGAGAGCGAGAGCTGGGCTGCTTTGGCGACCGAGTACTCGGGCATGTTGGCGGACGGTCGCTTGGCGGCCGTCGAAGAGACGTTGACGACGCGTCCCCAACCGCGCTCGGACATCGCCGGGATCGCGGCCTTCATCAGGCGCATCGGCGCCATCACGTTGAGCTCCCAGGCCGAGTACCAGGCTGCTTCTGGAACCTCATCGAGCTCGCGCCAGACCGAGGTGCCCGCGTTGTTGACGACGACATCGAGCTTGCCGAAATGCTCATCGGCCGCGCCGAGTATTCGCCCGCCGGCCTCGGCATCGGTGACATCGAGGGCGAGCGCGACCGCCCCGGCACCGGCGCTCGCGGCGGCCTCGCATTCGGCCACGGCGTCGGCCAGCAAGCCGGCGTCGCGCGCGACGAGCAGGACCGAGGCGCCGTCGGCGGTGAGCATGCGCGCCGTGCAGCGGCCGATGCCGCGGCTCGCACCCGTGACCACGCATGCCTTGCCCGCGAGGCCGAGGTCCATCAGTGCGTCGCTACCCGCACTCGATCTTGTCGGCAATCGATACCGGAGTCTTGCCCGTGAGTGCCTTGTGTACGGGACACTTGCCGGCGATCTCCAGCAGCTTCGCCTGCTGCTCCGAGTCGAGCGACTCCGGAATCCGCAGCGTGACGGTGGCGTCGACGAACGACGACTTGCTGTCTTGGGTGACCTCGACGTCGACCTCGACCTTGCCGAGCTCCCAGCCCTTGCGCTCGGCATACATCTCGCAAGTGATCGCTGTGGAGGCGGCCAGGGCTGCGGCAACGACGCGGGTCGGCGAGGCTCCTTCGTCTTTCCCGCCCGCCGCTATCGGTTCGTCGACGATGATCGTGTGTCCACCCTCGATCTCGACGTCGTGGGTGTAGCCGTCGCGCCGGCGGGCGGTGGCCTTCACGGCTTCGGCTCCTCGCGCTCCCGCCCGGCGAACAGCTCGGGCTCTGAGACGTCGGCGAATCGCGCCATCGCGAAGGCGGCGTCGGAGGCGCGGTTGAGAAAGCGCAGGAGCTCGTCGGAGGCAAGGCCGTTGTCGGTGGCGAGCGAGACCGTGCGTCGCTCCGCGCGGCGGATGATCGTGCGGGCGACATCGAGCTGGGCCGAGAGCTGGGTACCGCCGGCAATGACGAACTTCGGTGGCAGGTCGACGCGATCCATGTAGCGGTCGATCAGCTGCTCGAGCTCGGCGGCCATCTCGGGCGCGACGCGGCTGACTCCGTCGACGAGCCGTTCGGCTGCCTCGGGAGCGGTGGCGAGCTCGGCGCCGGCGATGAAGAGATCGTCTTGGAGGCGCAGGATGTCGGCAGCGAGCTCGGCCTGGTCGGGCCCGCAGAGCGAGCGGGCGACGCCGAGCGCCGAGCATGCTTCGTCGAGTGCGCCGTATGCCTCGGTCCGGCCATCGGACTTTGCGACACGGCCGCCGTACCAAAGCGAAGTCGTGCCGTCGTCGCCCTTCTTCGTGTAGATCCGAGTCACTCGCTCGACCCTACCGAGTGGCTCCTATTCCAGCGGGTTGAAGACGAGCCCGGTGAGCAACTTAGGGAAGAAGTAGGTCGACTTCGGCGGCATCGTCTCGCCGGCGTCGGCGACGGCGCGGACCTGCTCGACGGGGGTTGGACGCATCAGAAACGCGGCATGGACATCGCCATCGAGTGCGGCGATCGCCGCGTCAGCGGACGCCGTGTAGGAGATCCCGCGCTTGGCCTCGATGTCCTCCGCGCTCATGCCGAGCGCGTCTCGCAGCAGTAACGACTCGAGGATCGCGGCGTCGAGCTCCCGGTAGGCCGGGGAGGTGCCGGGGATCGCGCGCTCGAGCATCCCCGGGTCCTTGAGCTTGATTCGAAAGCCCTTGCGGTGGTGGGCGTCGATGTAGCCGAAGACGCCGATCCCTTCGACGCCGACGGGGTCGAGGCGCTCGAGCGGTACCTCCTCGATGTCGAAGTTGGCCAGCAGTGCGTCGCGAAGGGCCTCCTGGGCGGGACTCTCACCCAGGTTGGAGAGCATGCGGTGGTAGCCGAACACGGTCAGGCCCGGGTCTTCGAGCGAGACCAGCGCCATCAGTGTGTAGCGATGGGCCCCGTCGCCGCCGATCGAGTCGGCGTAGATGCGAGCGGTCTCGTAGCGATGGTGGCCATCGGCGATCAGCAGCTCCGCTTCGGCGAGCTCGGTCGTGACGGCCGTGTGGGTTGCGGCGTCGTCGATGCGCCAGATTCGGTGCACCGTGCCGTCGTCGTCGGTGACCACAGCCCAGGGCTCGGTGCGGGTGAAGCCCTCGAGATGACGCCAGGCATCGCCGGCGTGCAGGGAGAAGATCGGGGAGAGGTTGTGGCGAGTGGCGACGGTGAGGTCGAGGCGGTCTTGCTTCGGGCCCGGTTGGGTGCGCTCGTGAGGGCGGACGAGGCCGGGGCCGTACGGGGTGACGCGCACTCGGCAGAGCAGCCCGCGGCGGGTGCGCCGCGGGCCGTTGGGCGCGTCGTACTCCTGTGTCAGCGCCCAGAGTGTGGGCTCGCGATCCGTGGTGAGGATTCCCTCGAGCTTCCACTGCTCGAGCGTCTTGGCGGCATGTTCGTAGCGGTCGCCGCCGTCGGGCGATTCCGGCAGGTCGATCTCGACGACATTGAACGGCGAGCGGGCGAGCAGCTTGCGGCGTCGCTCGGCGTCGATGACGTCGTATGGGGGCGCGACTACATCTTCGAGGGAGGGGATGGCGGAGAGGTTGTAGCGGAGCGCGTGTAGCGGTCGGACCTCTGCCATCAGGCGCGGAATTTAGCGGACGGCCGAGGTGGAGAAGTGAGCGTATGTCAGCCCGGCAGCTGCGGGGCTGGGGCGCGCCGGCCAGGGTTAGATATCGGGGTGCCCGGATTTGAACCGGGGATCTCCTGCCCCCAAAGCAGGCGCGTTACCAGGCTTCGCTACACCCCGCGGGCCCTGCGCCGAGTCTAACCAGCGCTGGCTCCAGGTTCGTTGTGGAGGGCCTAGACGGCGGCGAGGGCCGGCTGAGTGAAGCGGCCGCTGCGGCGCTCGCACGGCGCGGCGGCTTCGACGATCGGAGCACGGCGCTGTGAGTCCATCTCGCGGATCAGCATCTCGACCCGTGCCTCGCCCGCGATCCAGTGTGCGGTTGCGATCGCAACCTCGCCCGCGGGCGCCTGGTCGAAGCGGCGCTGGAGCATGTGCACGGAGCGGTCGAACACCTGCTCGAGTGCGTAAAGGTGAGAGATCTCATTTGCCTCGGAGCAGCGCATTCGAGTGATTGACTTACGAAGTCGCCGGCCCCAGATCAGCCGCCGGCCACGGTAGCCCGGGTTCAGCACTCGCAACGTGACGCCCACCGCGCAGCCGCCGCGGTCGCCGGCGAACAGGCGACCGGGAGTGATCACGTCGGCCTGCTCCAAGCCCTCGATCAAGGCGGCCAGGAAACGGTCCGGCAGCCGTCGCAGGACGGGATGAAGCGCCTCGTTTCGCTCCGCGCGAAAAGAGCGGTAGATATCTCGCGGGGTGAATGTGGGGGAGGCCATCGCCCTGTTCTTCGACCGATGGGCGGCACCGCTTGAGCGCGGGTTGCGAGCCGACATCTGGGGCGAGACAGGTCGCTACAGTCACGACGAACCCGCCAATAGAGGAGGCAGAGCCAATGGTCAACTTCAAGAAGCTCTCAACGCAGGCGAAGACTCTGGTCGACAAGCGCGGTGGCACCGACGCGCTGAAGCAGGACGCCGAGCAGCTGAAGGAGATCGCAAAGGGCAAGGGCAGCTTCTCCGACAAGGCGAAGGCGGCCGCCGCCGCGCTCAAGAACCCCGGCGGCGCCACCTCAACCTCTGAGACGGCAACCGCGCGCGCGCCAGCCGCTGCGGCGGCCAGCGAGCCCGAGAAGGAGCGCGCCGCTCAGAAGGTCGAGGGCGAAGCCCGTGGCAAGCACGGCGGTGGTGGCGGTCACGGTCGCGGTGGCCAGGCGCGCAAAGGCGGTGGCGGTGGCGGTCAGGGTCGAGGTGATGGCGACTCCGCGGTCTAATCTGGTTCACGAGTCCCCGTAGCTCAGCTGGATAGAGCGGCTGCCTTCTAAGCAGCGGGTCGCAGGTTCGAGTCCTGCCGGGGGCGCTCGGCGCCAGGCCCGCAACCGTTAACGAAAGAGCCCGGCCGATAAGCCGGGCTCTGCGTCGCGCCGATCGGCGCGGATCCTGTAGCTAGGTACGGCTCAGGTCTTGCGCTCGAGATCTGCGACCTCGTCGGCCTTCTTGTCCGCGCGATCATCGGCGCGATCGAGCTCTTCCTTCTTCTCGCCCTTGAGCTCCTCGTCCTTGCCTTCACGGTGAAGTGAGGAGTCGCCGGTGACGTCGCCGGCGACCTGCTTCGCCTTGCCTGTGACCTTATCTGTGATGCCCATGTGAAGCCTCCTATTTCGGGTTCGTCACCGCCTTTACCCGAAGCAGCAGCCAAGAAACGGATTGGGCGCCACGACTCGCTCAGTCAGCCGCGCCGCGTCTCGAAACCGTTGGATCAGGCGCTACATTGAGGATCGCTCGGTGGGCGTAGCTCAGCTGGTAGAGCTCCTGGTTGTGGTCCAGGCGGTCGGGGGTTCGAGTCCCCTCGCTCACCTCTCACACCCCGCGTAGAAGCGGTTTCTCAGCTGCACGCCCGCCTCGAGCCTCTGTTGGGTCCATTCGAGGCAGAGCATTAGGCGTAGGCGGTCTGATCCCGTAGGATTCTCTCCCAGTACTGCATCTTGGGCCCCTTTCGCCTCCCTCCGTTCGCCACCAGCTTTTCGAATGCCAGACTCCGCCGCCCTTAGCTCTCCCGGGATGCGC
>JBKJXG010000016.1:0-2658 GCA_046716525.1 Solirubrobacterales bacterium | reverse complement strand
ATGTAGACGAGCGCGCCGCTCTCAAGAGCCACGATCACGGCCAACGTTGCAACCAAGGCCAAGCCCGTGTTTCCAGCCATTACGAGAGCAACCTGCAAGGCAACGGTGAGCAGACCGACTGCGACCGCGGCTTTGAACCCCTCGGTTGTGCCGACCACCCGTCCGGCGCGTTCGATGCGGCGATTCGTGGTGACCGCGGTCCATACGTACGGAATCAGCAGGCAGCTGCCGAGACCGAGAGCCAGCGCTGAAAGCACAGGACTCCCGCCGAGGCCGAGCGTCCCCCGGCTCCGGCCGAGGTCCATCAGCTCCCTGTTGACCGCGTACCACCAGTAGATCGAGTAGAGGCCAACGGTGGCAAAGTTGAGGATGACGATGACGCCGAGGCTTCGGGTCTTCGCGCGAACCGTGGTCCCGGATGTGTTCGGTGATCCCATTCGAAAGTACCTCCTCGAGCCAGCCAGACAGCCGGACGTTTCAACGGTGTCCCTGGGCGGATTCCCAGTCGGTGAAGCCAGCATCGGCCACGCCGACGCCTTCGCCTAGACACCCTGGGTGGCCGTGTTCACACCTCACGGCCAGAGCGATGAGACCGGGAACGAACGCCAGCCACGCCAACAGCTCCGCCGGGCTGGGGCTCGTCGATGCGGCAGGTGCGATTCTGCGAAAGCTCCGCGACCGCTTCTCAGCGGCGCCGCTTCTTCGTCCGCAGCAATGCCTCCATGCCCGCTTCGCGGTGGCCTGGAAGCGAGCACCACAGGACGTAGGAGGACTTCTTTTTCAGGCCCGTCTCGAGGTTCTCATAGGCGGTCGGACCGACCATCCCGAACCCGAACTGGGAATCGTCGCCCGTGCGCATGATCTGGAGGTCATGCGGATCCTCGCCGTCGTTGAGGAACTGGATGATCACCTTGCCAGGACGCAGCTTCTGTTTCGAGAGCACCAGGTCGAACTCCGAGCCGCGAACCTGAACGCGGTCGGGAGCCGGCGCTTGAACCGCGGCGGGCTCGCCGCTTGCAAGCCCGGGCACCGTGAGCACGGCAAACGCTGCGATCAGCGCCGATGTCTTGCCGAAGCGAGCCATCAGCGAATCAGCGCGGGGCGCGCGAAGGCGGCGGCATCTGGAATCACAGCGGCGGCATCGACGCCGAACCACTGTTCGATGATCGAGCAGTAGAGGCCGCGGAAGTCGGAGGTGTTGAGAACGTTGTCGTCGGCGTCGAGTTGCGCCAGTCCGGGAAACTCCCCGATCATCTCGCCGCGGACCTGCGTACCGACGACGAAACCGGCTCCGGCCGCACCGTGGTCGGTACCGGAGTCGTTTTCCTCCGGGCGTCGCCCGAACTCCGACCAGACCAGGGTGATGACGCGGTCGGCGAGGCCGCGAGCCTCGAGATCGGCCTGGAAGGCGGCGATCGAATCGGCTGTGATCGCGATATCCGAGTCGAATGATTCGGCCTGGCTGTCTTGTGTGTCGAACGAGCCCGGTGCGGAGAGGGCAGCGCAGCGAATCGGCAGTCCCGCGCCGAGCATCGCCGCCAGGCCGGCGAGGCTTTCGCCGAACCATTCGCCGTCTCCCTCGGGATAGGCGATCGGCGCGGCGACCTCGTCGCCTGAGAAGGGCTCGAGCTGCGACTTGAGCTGCATCGCCTGCGACGCCGCGTACCCGGCCGATGCCCTGCCTATGTCCTTGCTGCCGGCGCCGCGCCCGAGTTCGGCGACCGAACCCCAAAGAAGTTCCTCGGGCTTGCCCCAAACGCCCTCGGCCCAGATGTCGTAGGAGGGACCGTCGACCGCCGCCACCGGCATCGTCGCAGTCGCCAGCGCCGGCGAGAGAATGCCGTCGAGAGACAGGCCCTGGATCGGATTGTCGGGGGTGCCGATGACGTCGAGCAGCCGACCCATCCAGCCCGTGATCGCGTGCGGTTGCAGCGCGCCGACCTCCCAGTAGTGCCGCGATGTGAAGTGCGACTGATCGGGGCTGTCGTATCCAACCGCCGGCAAGACCGAGACCTTGCCGGCGCGGTGGAGGCTGTCCAGCGCCGCCGCCGCCGGGTTCCAGCGCAGCCTCGAATCCTCGCTGAACGCCGTCCCGGCACCGGGGGGAAGGGCCAGGCTCGGCCGCAGCGACTGATAGACCGGATCCTCGGTCGGCGCCAGCACGGAGAGCGCGTCGGCTCCGCCGTCGAGGAAGATCGAGACGAGGACGCGATCGCTGGAGCCGGCCGCCTGGGCGATCCCCGTCTGGAGGTCGCCGATGCGCAGCTTCGAGGCGCCGTAGACCGAGAGCATCGCGGCGCCGGAGCGCAGCAGGAATGAGCGGCGGTTGAGCCCAGTGCCCGCGGGCGTCGGCATCCCCGGCTCGATCGCAGGCAGGCCGTTGCCCGCCTCCGCGACGGCGCGGCGCATCAGGTGCGAGCGGGTGAACTCATCGCAGTGGTTGCAGGTCATCGTCAAATCGCTCTCAACAGCTTTGGAGGTCGGGGGAGGTCGCGATCAGCATTCGCAGGCCGTTCTGGCGCAGGGCCCGATAGGTGCTCTGTTGCCAGTCCTCGGTTGCGGAGGCCTGCACGGCGCCCGCGTATCGCTCCAGGCCCTTGACCGTCGGCTTGGAAAGCCCGGGGCTGCCCCAGAACTTGGTCGCACGCTGGACGGCGA
>JBKJXG010000015.1:0-4327 GCA_046716525.1 Solirubrobacterales bacterium | reverse complement strand
GACTGCGAGCGCCCTCGCTGAAGGCGGTGGCGGGTTCCAAGTTCAAAGCGTCGCCGACCAGGTCTACGTCGTCTTGCGCGAGCGCATCGCCAGCGGCAAGATCGAGCGGGGATCGCGCCTGCATCAGGAGGATCTGGCGACCGAGTTCGGCGTCTCGCGAACTCCGGTACGCGAGGCGCTTCGACGCCTCGCGGCCGAGGGACTGGTCGACCTGTTTGCCAACCGTGGCGCTCGTGTCGCCACAGCGACCAACGATCAGCTGCGCTCCAGCTACGAAACGCGACTGGTGGTCGAGCCGGGGGCGGCGAGGCTCGCCGCCGAGCGCCGGCCGGCGGAGCCGCTGGCGCGAATGCAGCGGGCGATCCGCGACGAAAAGCGCGCCGGGCGCTCGTCGAGCAAACACTTCAAGGCGAACCGGTCGTTCCACCTGGCGTTGATCAAGGCGGCCGGCAACCCTCAGCTGGTGCAGTTCATGGAGCATGTCTGGATCGGGCGCATCGGCGCCACCCTGTATGAGACGAGGCTCGATCCCAAGGGACTCGAGGCCGATCACGAAGCACACCGCTCGATCGCCGCGGCGATCGAAGCCGGCGACCCCGACGCAGCTGAGACGCTCACGCGCGGACATCTCGAGCGCGCGATGGAGCTGATCTTCGGCGCTCAGTAGAGGCGAGACGATGCAGGCAGAACTGATCGAGACACTGGCCGAGATCTCCGATCTCGAACGGGCAACCGCACTGCTCGGCTGGGACGAGCGCACGAAGATGCCGGCGGCGGGGGCCGCGGCGCGCGCCGAGCAGATCGCGAGCCTGACTCGGATCCGTCACCTTCGGCTGACCTCCGATGAGCTCGGGCGCCTGCTCGACTCCGCCGAGGCGGTGGTGAGCTCGTCGTCACCACTGGAGTTCGAGGCATCGCTGCTGCGCCGTGCCCGACGCGACTCTGAGAAGGCCCGGCGAGTACCCGCCGACTTGCAAGCCGAGCTGGCCCGAACGACGTCGCTGGCGGAGCATGCTTGGGAGGGCGCGCGGGCCGATTCCGACTTTGCCGCCTTCCTACCCCACCTCGAACGAGTCGTCGAGCTCAAGCGCCGCTACATCGACTGCTTCGAGGTCGAGCATCCGTACGACGCGCTGCTGGACGACTTCGAGCCCGCGATGACCACGCGAGAGCTGACGCCGGTACTGGATCGCCTCTGCGAAGGCGTGGCGGAGCTGCTCGGTGAGATCGATCGCGACGGCGACGAGGTCGACTCGTCGTGCCTTTACGGCGACTTCGCGCTCGAGCGCCAGGCCTTGCTGGGCGAGGCGGTGACTGCGCGCCTGCCGCTGCAGCCGAACGCGTGGCGGCTCGACGACACCGTGCACCCGTTTGCGACGGCGATCGCGATCTCGGATGTGCGAATCACGACCCGGTTCGATTCGAGCTATATCGGCACCGCGCTTTGGTCGGTGATCCACGAGGTCGGCCATGCGCTCTACCACAACGGCATCGACCCCGAGCTCGACCGAACGCCGTTGTGCACCTCGGCTTCGCTCGGCTTCGACGAGTCCTCGAGCCGGTTGTGGGAGAACTGGGTCGGGCGCGGACGACCGTACCTGAGCCATCTCCTGGCGCTGTTGCAGCAGAGCTTCGGTGGGCATTTCGGCTCGGTCGATGCCGAGCAGCTCTACCGCGCCGCCAATCGCGTCGAGCGCACGCCGATCCGCGTCGAGGCCGACGAGGTCACCTACAACCTGCACATCGCGCTTCGTTTCGAGCTCGAGCGCGAGCTGTTTGCCGGTCGGTTGACAGTGGCCGAGCTGCCCGAGGCATGGGACGCGCTCGCCCAGCGGCTGCTCGGGATCGAGCCATCGGGCGACGCCAACGGGGTGCTCCAGGACGTGCACTGGGGCTCGGGCGCCTTCGGCTACTTCCCCACCTACTCACTCGGCAACGTGATCGCCGGGCAGCTTTGGGAGCTGGCGCGGATAGAGCTGCCGCAGCTCGACGAGCAGCTGGCAGCGGGCGAGACCGAGCCGTTGCGCGATTTCCTCGGCGAGCGCGTCTACCGCCACGGCGCGAAGCTGCTGCCTGGCGAGATGATCGAGCTCGCCTGCGGCAGTCCGCTCGATCCCGAGCCGCTGCTGGCCCATCTGCGCGCCAAGTTCGGCGAGGTCTACGGACTGGCGGGCGCCGCGCAGGGCTGATCCGCGTCAGTCGAGGGGCGTCGAGCCCTCGCGGATCTGAAGCGTCTTCAAGTCGGAGTAGAAGTCGAGCGCGTAGTCGCCGCCCTCGCGACCGATGCCGCTGATGCCGATGCCGCCGAAGGGCGCGGTCAGGTCGCGGACGAGGAAGGCGTTGACCCATGTCGTGCCGGCGCGAACCGCGCGCCCGACACGCTCCGCGCGCTGTGCCGAGCGCGTGCAGATGATCGCCGAGAGGCCGTAGGCCGTCGAGTTCGCAAGCGCCACCCCCTCCTCCTCCCCGGCAAAGGTCTGGAAGGTGAGGACCGGGCCGAAGACCTCTTGCTGGACGATCTCCGACGAGTTCGAGGCCGGCTCGATCAGGGTCGGCTCGTAGTACAGAGCGCCGACCTCGGACGCGCGACGGCCGCCGAAGACGACGCGGTCGCCGTTGGCGCGAGCACGCTCGACGAACGACTCGACGCGCTCGAGGTGGTCGGGGTGAATCAGCGGCGAGATCGTCGTCTCGGGCTCGCGCGGGTCGCCGAGCACATGCGCATCGACCGCGGCGCGGAACCGCTCCATGAACTCGTCGGCGACCTCGCGCTCGACGATCAGGCGAGTGCCCGCGAGACAGACCTGGCCGGCGTCGTCGTACATCTTCGCCGCGCGGCCGGTGGCATCGTCGAGATCGGCGTCGGCGAAGACGAGCAGCGGCCCCTTACCGCCGAGTTCGCCGGTGAAGGGCACGAGGTTCTCGGCCGCGGAACGCCCGATCGCGCGCGCCGTCTGCGGCGAGCCGGTGAACGAGATCCGGCGTACGGCGGGGTTGGCGACAAGCGCCGCGCCCACGGTCTCGCCGATGCCCTGAACGACGTTGAAGACGCCGGGTGGCAGCTCGGCCTCGGCGACGAGGTCGGCGAGCAACGAGCACGAAAGCGGCGACCACTCGGCGGGCTTGAGCACGACGGTGCAACCGGCGGCAAGAGCTGGGGCCGTCTTCCAGGTCGAGAGCATGAACGGGGCGTTCCAGGGCGTGATCACGACGGCCGGGCCCGACGGCATGCGCACGACGCGGTTCTCGGTCCCGTTCGAGGTCCAGACGCGCTCGTTGTAGGCGCCGGCGAGCTCGGCGTAGGCGCGGTAGTTTCGCGCACCGCGGCCGATCACCCGCGCTCGCAGCGACTCCAGCAGCATCGCCATGTCCTCGCATTCGACTGTGGCGATGCGCTCGACATTGGCATCGATCAGATCGGCGAGGCGCAGCAGGTAGGGCAGGCGGCCCTGCGGGCCGAGCGCCGCCCATGGTGCGAACGCCTCGGTTGCGGCGTCGACTGCGGCCGCGGCCTCATCGCTGCCCGCGGCGGAGACCTCGGCGAGCACGCGGCCGTCGATCGGGCTGATGTCGGTGAAGCGCTCGCGAGAGGCGACGCGTTGACCGCCGATGAAGTGGTCGGTCGAGACCGCGATGCCGGCGACGTCGGCAACGTTGGCGTGGGTGGAAGTGATGCTCACAACTCGGTCAGCGTTTCCAGGTCGTCGACCGAGTAGCCGATCGTGAGCCGAAAGCCCTTGCCGATTCGAGCCGGGGCAAGTGCGCTCAGCTCCCCGCCGGGGGCGGCGAACAGCTCTAGGGTCGCCGAGCCCTCCCAGATCGCCGAGGCGCTGCGGTCGTAGGCCCGCGAGCGCACGAGCTCGTGCACGGCCGGGTCGTCGTGGCGGCCCTTGGCGAGGCGGGGGAAGTGGCGAACGTTGACGATCGGCGAGTCGTTGTGGGTGGGCCCGGCAACGCTCTCGCGTTCGAGCGTGATCGTCGCCTCGCCGAGACGGCGCTCGTAGGCGGCGCAGGTGGCGCCGTAGCGGGCGCCCGGTTTCTCTCCCGGGTCGGCGCGGGTGTCGAGGCCGAAGCTGCGCGTTACCCAGTGCGTGCCGAGCTTCTTAGGAATACCCTGAATCCAGCCCCGCGCTAGGGCAAAGTCGCGATCGACCCAGATGTAGGGGCAGTAGGCGACGTCCTCGCCCTCGTAGAGAGCGTTGTCGGTGACGAAGAACTCCTTGTACTGCGAGCGCGAGGGATCGACGAGCTCGCTGCCGTCGTCGCCGCACGACTGCCAGTCGATGAACATCGCCGCCGCCCGGCCGCCGTCGGGATGGGGCTCAAG
>JBKJXG010000014.1:0-5740 GCA_046716525.1 Solirubrobacterales bacterium | reverse complement strand
ATTCAGGGCCTCGGCTCGACTCTTATCGCCCGGGTCGAGGGTGACTTCTCGAATGTCGTCGGGCTGCCGGTGCCGACCCTGACCGAGCTTTCTCCCGGATCTTTTTCGCCACGATTGAGAATCGCGGCCCTGCCTGCCCGGCGGTTGCCGGGGCGCGTTCTCGCTGCACTCAGCGCGAGTATCGCCCAAAGTCTAAGGTGAAGAATTAGCCTTAGAGTTCGGCGATGGGCTCGATCCTGGCTTGAGGGCTGGGAAAGAGGGCGCTACACTCGGCCCACGATCTGAGCCTCCGAGACGAATCAACGGACGCCAGGTCCACTCTTCCATGGGCATCTTCGGCATCAACTGCGATTCGCGCCGGCGTTGCGACCGGGCGATTGCCTGAGGCGCAGCGATGTACCGCAAGCAGGTCCGTCGGCGCCGAGCGGTTCTCGTGGTGATGATCGTGGTTTCGCTGATCCTGATCTCGTCGACCTTCAGCGAGTCCGACAGCGGCCCGCTGCACACCCTGCAGCAAGGAGTTGCCACGGCCTTCTCTCCGCTCGAGGAGGTCGCGGACCGCGCGCTCAAGCCCGCCCGTGACCTCGTCAACTGGTTCGACGAGACATTTGACGCCCGAGGAGAGAACGAGGATCTGAAGACGGAGCTGGCCGAGGTCCGCTCAGGGCTTGCCGACGCCGAGCGGCGCCTCGGCGACTACGAGCAGCTCGGCGAGCTGCGCGACCTCGTCGACGATGCGCCGGCCGTGGGTGAGTTCGAGCTCGTCACCGGCAGGGTGATCGCCCGTTCGCCGACCGTGTGGTACTCGACGGTGACGATCGACAAGGGCTCCAGCGCCGGAATCGAGCGAAACGACGCCGTGGTCACCGGCGATGGGCTCGTCGGCCGCGTGCGCGACCTCACCGGCGGTAGTTCGGTGGTCGAGCTGATCAGCGACCACAACAGCGCCGTCTCGGCCGAGGTCTTGCCCAACGGGCCGACGGGGATCGTCGAGCCGCAGGTGGGCGACCCCGAGGACCTGCTGCTCGACTTCATCGATTCCAATGACCCGATCGCCGAGAACTCGATGCTCTCGACGGCCGGCTGGTCGGACGGGGTCGTCTCCTCCGCCTACCCTGCTGGGATTCCGATCGGGCGCGTGACGGAGTCCGAGACCACCGGTGAAGACGAGTTCCAGCTCGTTCACGTCGAGCCCTTCGCCGACCTGCGCCAGCTCGAGTACGTCGAGGTGCTCTCCGGCGGACCCGATCGGCCGGGGGTGCCCGGATGATCATCACGCGGCCCATCGCCCTGCGTCTCGGTCTGATCTTCGGCTTCACCGTGGTCCTGCAGGTCTCCTTCTTCTCCCAGCTCTCGCTGCTCGGAGCGATCCCGACGGTCGTGCCCGCTGTGGTCGTTTCGCTGGGCCTGCTCGGCGGCGGCACCGTCGGCGCCGTCTCGGGATTCACGATCGGCTTCCTGGTCGATTGCGTCCTGTTGCAGACGCTCGGTGTCTCTTCGCTGGTACTTCTGTCGATCGGCTACGTGGCGGGTCGTTACCGCGAGGGCGCCGATATCACCAAGACGGGTGTCTCGGCGCTGTTGATCGGGGGCTTCACCCTGCTCGCTGCGGTTGGAGTCGGCGCGCTCGAGCTGATGCTGGGCGTCGAAGCCTCCGTGAGCTTGCTCGTCGTTCGAGAGATCATCGTGCAGGCGTTGCTCGCCGTCGTAATCGGCCTTGCCGTGTATCCGCTCCTGCGCCGCGCGCTGGCGCCGGCGCTGGTCGACTACGTGCCCGCGCCGCGCCGCATTCGAGCCCCGCAGCTGCGCCACCGCCGCAACCGCGGCGGGCGCCCCCGCTCGGTTCGCCCGGCCACGCGGGCGGACTTCACGGTTGATGGAGGCGTCGCCTGATGGGCCCCGATTGGCGACGTCCGCCGATGCCCGCCCAGCTGCAGCTGCGCGTCGCCGTGCTCGGCGGCTTGGCGATGGTGATGTTCGTGGTCATCTTCCTGCGCCTGTGGTATCTCGGAGTGCTCTCCGGCGACGAGTACCTGGCCGAGGCCGAGAACAATCAGGTGCGCGAGCTCACCGTGCAGGCGCCGCGCGGGGCGATCCTCGACCGTGACGGCGAGAAGCTGGTCACCAATCGCACCGCGCTCGAGCTCCAGATCAAGGCCAACGAGCTACCCGCGCAACTCGAGCGCCGCCGGCTGATGTTCGATCGTCTCGGCCAGGCCGTGGGCATGGAGCCAGCAGATATCCGCAAGTCGATTCGCCGCCAGCTCGAGGAGCTGCCCGGCAGCCCGGTCAGGCTGCAGCGTGACGTGGACTACGAAACGGTCTATTTCCTGCGCGAGAACGCCAGTCGATTCCCCGGGGTGTCGATCGAGCGGGTATTCGTGCGCCAGTACCCCCAGGGCGACCTGGCACCGCATCTGCTCGGCAACGTCGGCGAAGTCGACCAGGAGCAGCTCGACGCCCCTGCCTTCGAGGCGCTCGAGCCCGGCGATATGGTCGGTCAGTCCGGCGTCGAGTCGACTTACGACGCCCTTCTGCGCGGTGTCAACGGCACGACCAGGCTTCAGGTCGACGCCGGCGGCAACCCGTCCGGAGGCCGGCTGACCGAGAGCGAGCCGACCCAGGGCAACGACCTCGTGCTCTCGCTCGACTCCGAGGTCCAGAGCGCCGGTCAGGCGGCGGTCGGCCAGCTCGGCCTCGGCGGCTTTGTCGCCATGAACGTCAACAACGGTGAGCTGCTGGGTCTCGGCTCGAGCCCGAGCTACGACCCAGCCGCGCTGGCCAAGCCGGCTCTGAGCCCGGCGGAGGCGAAGCTGATCTTCGGCGACCCCGACGAGCCCGGCAGCGCGATCTCGGCGCCCGCGCTCAACCGCGCCGATCAGGCCGAATATCCGACCGGGTCGATCTTCAAGCCGATCACCGCACTTGCCGCACTCGATTCGGGCCAGCTCGGGCTCAACGAGATCATCCTCGACGACGGCGAGTTCGACGCCGGCGACGGGGTCAAGAAACAAAATGCCGGTGGCGTGGTCAACGGGCCCGTTGACTTGCGCGACGCCCTGCGCGTTTCCTCCGACATCTTCTTCTACGAGCTCGGACTGAGGACGAACTCCGACAGCGGCGACGGCGGCGCGATCCAGGAGTGGTCGCGCGCACTCGGGCTCGGTGAGCCGACGGGGATCGACGTCGGCACCGAGAGCGACGGCCTCGTGCCCGATCCGAGGTGGCGCAACGAGCTCTTCGAGCGCTCGCAAGAGCCGCAGTCCCCGGAAGGCGAAGACGTGGTCGCCGCCGACTTCTACGAGTACGGCGGCACCGATCGCCCGTGGTCTGCGGGCGACAACGTCAACCTCGCCGTCGGCCAGGGCGACCTCCAGGCGAACCCGCTGCAGATGGCCGTCGCCTACGCGGCGATCGCCAACGGCGGCACGGTGGTGCGCCCGCACGTCGGCCTGCGCGTCGAGGACAGCCTCGGCCGCACGATCCAGGAAATCGAGCCCGCGCAGCGGCGCACCGTCGAGATCGAGCCGGCATGGCAGCGCGCGATCATGGAGGGCCTGCACGAGGCGGCGAGCGCGCCCGATGGCACCTCCTACAACGTCTTCGGCGGCTATCCGGTGGAGGTCGCCGGCAAGACAGGAACCGCGGAGACGAGCTCGGGCTTCGACCAGTCCTGGTACGTCGCCCTCGCTCCCTATGACGATCCGAAATACGTCGTCGCGGTGACGATCGAGGCGGGTGGATTCGGCGCCGACACTGCAGCGCCCGCTGCGAGGGAGATCCTCGACCAGCTGCTCAACGTCAATCAGGCCAAGATCGAGGACGTCAGCGCCGCCACGGCCAACGTCGAGTGATGGAGTCCTTTCCCCACAGCCACAGTCGTACCTCGCCGCGGCCGCGCTATGAGCAGCCTCGCGCCGGCATGCTGGAGCGCTCGGGCATCGCCCGTCTCGACCCGTGGTTGCTGTTCGCTCCGATCGCCCTGATCGCCTTCAGCGCCTACACGCTCGGTGTCGCCACCCAGGAGGACTTTCCCGGCGACCCCTACCACTACGCGGTCCGCCAGGCGATCTACGCTGTCGTCGGCATCGCCACGATGCTGGCTGTCGCGAGGATCGACTACTCGCGCTTTCGCGAGCTTCGGGTCGGCATATACACGGCGATGGTCCTCTCGATCTCGCTCGTCTTCGTCTTCGCCGAGGTCACCCGCGGCACCCGCGGCTGGATCGAGTTGCCGTTCTTTCGCTTCCAGCCATCTGAGCTCGGCAAGGTGTTGCTGATAGTCGCCCTGGCGGCGTTCGCACTCGACACCGCGCGCCGCAGCTCCGACGCCCGGCGCACGCTGCGGCTGCTGATGCTCGGGTTCTTCCCCGCGGCTCTGGTGCTCTTGCAGCCCGACCTCGGAACCGCGCTGGTCTACGGCGCGGTGACCTTCGCGATCTTGTGGATCGCGGGGATCAAATGGCAGCACTTCGCCGTCATCGGCGCCGGCGCGGTCAGCGTCGTCGTCGCGATCGCTGTCATCGCTCCCGCCGTCGGTCAGCCTATCCTCCAGCCTTACCAGCAGGATCGCATTACGGCCTTCCTGCATCCAAGCAACGACGCGTCCGATTCCACCTACCAGATCAATCAATCGCTGATCGCCGTAGGCTCTGGTGGAAAGACTGGACGCGGCGATGACGCAACACAGACATCCAAGGGCTTCCTGCCAGAGCGCCACACCGACTTCATCTTCGCTGTCGTGGGCGAGCGCTTTGGCTTCCTGGGAGCCGCGTTCCTACTATCGCTATACGCCCTGCTGATATGGAGGGCGCTGCGCATCTTGACCATCTCGAAGAACTTATATGGCAGCCTGATCGCCGGTGGAGTCGCCGCGATGTTGATGTTTCACCTGCTCGTAAACGTAGGGATGAACATCGGGATCATGCCGATCACCGGTATTCCGCTGCCCTTGATGAGCTCGGGCGGATCCTCGGTGATCGCCACTTTCCTGGCGCTCGGACTGCTGCAGAGTGTCTATGTGCAAGCGCAACTCTCCTCGAAGCGGGACCAAATACCGCTTTGAGGTGATCTAACTGAAGAAAAGAATTCTCGTTTCAGTCGACGCCGGGGAAACCCGAGTCGCCGTATTGGAAGGAAAGGGCTCGGCCCGTCAATCGGACTCTGGCGACCTCAAGGTCGCCGAGCTCTATGTCGAGCGCAAAGGCTCGCGCTCGATCGTCGGCAACATCTACAAGGGCGTGATCGACAACGTGCTGCCCGGCATGGAGGCGGCGTTCGTCGACATCGGCCTGGAGCGAAACGGCTTCCTCCACGTCGACGAGATCGTGCTCCCGGACGGCCAGAAGGCACCGCGCCGAGGCCACGGCCGAGGCCGGCGCATCGACGAGCTGATCAAGCCCAAGCAGGAGATCCTCGTCCAGGTCGTCAAGGATCCACTGAAGTCCAAGGGCGCCCGGCTCTCGATGCAGCTCTCGATCGCGGGCCGCTATCTCGTCTATATGCCCGCCGGTGCCGGCGTCGGCGCCTCACGCCGGCTGCCCGACGCGGAGCGCGACCGGCAGCGAAAGCTGCTGCAGAAGCTGCACAAGGGAAACGGCGGGCTGATCGTCCGCACAGCCGCGCAGGGGGCCGGAGAGGAGGACTTCGAGCGCGATCTCGACTACCTCCAGAGGCTGTATGAGGTGATGAAGCGCCGAGCCGACGAGGTCAAGGCTCCGGCACTCGCCTTCCAGGAGGC
>JBKJXG010000013.1:0-3375 GCA_046716525.1 Solirubrobacterales bacterium | reverse complement strand
AAGGTGCGCTCGGTGCCGCTGGTCGACCAGGCGGCTCGGGCGCTGGACGAACTCAGCAAGCGCCGGCGCTGGACCTCGGACGAGGACCGCGTCTTCGTCAACGACGTCGGCGAGCACATCGAGGACTCGGCGCTGCGGCGGCGCTTCTACGCGGCGCTGGCGCGCGCCGGCCTCCCGCAGATCCGCTTTCACGACCTCCGCCATACCTTCGGGACGATCGCGGTGCAGGCCTTCCCGCTCACCGACGTGAAGGCGTTCATGGGCCACGCCGATATCCAGACGACGATGATCTACGTCCATCACGTCCCTCAGCACGATGCTGCGGAGAAGCTGTCACGGCTGCTCGAACAGGGGCGGGCGGACTCGCCTTCGGAGGTACGGGCGAGGTACCGCAGGAGTGTCGACGAGAGGCCCGAGGAGACGAATGTGGATGATTTGCTGGGCTTTCCTGAATGCCGGAGGAGGGACTCGAACCCCCGACACGCGGATTATGATTCCGCTGCTCTAACCAGCTGAGCTACTCCGGCGGGGCGGCGAATCGTAGCGGCGCGGGCGGTGGGCGACGGGGCGTTTCGGGTCACCGCACTGGCGGGATCAGCGGTTCGCGTCGGTTCAAGGATGATGCGCTCGTGAGCACCGCCTATTGCTACGACGAGCGCTGCCTCGATCACGACAACGGCTCGATGATCCGCGATCCGCGTGCGGGCGTCTGGCTCGACGTTCCCCACTTCGAGCGGCGCGAGCGGCTCGAGCGTACGCACCATGTCCTCTCCGAGGCGCGAGTTGTCAAGCAGCTTGACTGTCTCCCAGCGCGACAGGCGACCCGAGAGGAGCTCGAGCTCGTCCACTCACCCGAGTTGATCGAGAAGATCGAGGCGGCCTGTGCGCTCGGCGCCCCCTCCCAGGTCGGACCTCAGGCCCGCGTCGGCCTCGACAGCTGGGAGCCGGCGCTCGCCGCTGCCGGCGGCGTCCTCGCTGTGACCGACGCCGTGCTCGCGGGCTCCGTCGAGAACGGCTTCGCGCTCGTGCGTCCACCGGGCCACCACGCCACCCGGGACACGGCGATGGGCTTCTGCCTGTTCAACAACGTCGCGATCGCAGCGCGCCACGCTCAGCGGCGCGACGGAATCGACCGCATCGCGATCATCGACTGGGACGTCCACCACGGCAACGGCACGCAGGCGATCTTCTACGACGACCCCTCGGTCCTCTTCATCTCCCTGCACCAGGACAACCTCTACCCGCTGCTCTCGGGCACACTCGAAGCGCGCGGCGAGGGCGCGGGGGAGGGCACGACGGTCAACATTCCGCTGCCGGCGGGCGTCGGCGACGCAGGTTACGCCCTTGCTTTCGACCAGGTCGTCGCGCCCGCGCTCGAAGGCTTCGCGCCGGACCTGCTGTTCGTCTCGGCCGGCCAAGACCCGGCCGCCTGCGACCCCTTGGGGCGGATGAGCGTCACCACCGAGGGCTTTCGCTCGCTCACCGATCGCGCCCTCGCCCAGGCGCGCGCGCTCTGCGAAGGCCGGCTCGTCGTCGCGCTCGAAGGCGGCTACAGCCTCGAGCACGCACCGTTCTGCAACCTCGCGATCGTCGAGGCGCTGGCGGGGCTCGACCCGGCGCTGTCCGGTGATCCGATCGAGCTTGACGTGCCCAGGCGGCTGCGCGAGTTCGAGCGCGCCGCCGTTGCCGCGGCGGCGAGTGCGCACGCCGCTACCTAGGACTTAGTCGGTCCACCATCCGGGCACGGTCTCGCCGTCGCCCTTGTGACGTGGTCCGAAGGCGAGGACCTCGAGCCCGTCGGCGCCGCCCTCGAAGGCGCGGATCACGCCGGGTGTGACCCGGATCGCGTCGAGCTCGGTTACCTCGATGATCTCGTCGTCGAGCTTCATCCGGCCCGAGCCGCCGATGACGACGTAGACCTCCTCGGCGTTGTCGTGCTTGTGGCCGAAGGGTTGGCGTTTGCCCGGCTTGACTCGGTGGTGGCTGAAGCCTGTGCTCTCGGTTTCGAGATCGTCGCTGGCAAAACGAGCCTCCTGAAGCTCGCCGAAACCAAACTCGGGGGCGGAGTCCTTGACCTCGGTCAGCTGCTTCTTCGTGTATGGGGCGGCCATCTCAGGCCTCCTTTCTCTAGTCGATTGGAGCCTATGTGCCCGGTTACCCGCCCGTCGCCGGACGTGATCGACTTTGTCATCCACTACGCGTGAAAACCCCAGCAACGTCATGTTCGCGTCAGCGGTCGACTCGCCCGGTAGGTTCAGAGCGATGACCCCGATCAGCGATCTCGAGCGCGCCGTCGCCGCGATCGTTCGCGATTGCATGGGCGTTCGCGAGGGCGAGGAGATGCTGGTCGTCTGCAACCCGGCGACGATCGGAATCGCCGAGCGGCTGCGAGCCGAGGCGGGCAAGCTTGGCGCCGACGCGGTCACGACCCTGATGGCCGAGCGCGCCTCGCACGCGGCCGAACCGCCCGCGGCGATCGCGGCGGCGATGGCGGCGGCCGACGTCGTCCTCGCGCCGACTCTGCAGTCGCTCTCACACACCGCTGCGCGCCACGCTGCGACCAAGGCCGGCGTGCGGATCGCGACGCTTCCCGGCGCGACCGAGGAGATGCTCGGGCGGGTGATGTCGGCCGACATGGAAGGGCTGCGGCGAAAGGGCATCGCGATCGCCGATCTGCTCACCGCCGGCAGCGAGGCGCGAATCACCTGCGCCAGGGGCTCCGACCTGCGCCTCGGACTCGGCGACCGGCAGGCCATCCCCGACGCCGGCGATCTCACCGCACCCGGCGCCTTCGGCAACCTGCCGTGCGGCGAGGGCTTCATCGCGCCGATTGAGGGCAGCGCCGAGGGCACGCTCTTCGTCGACGGCACGATCGCCGCGATCGACCGCGTTTCGGAGCCGGTCGAGCTGACGATCGAGGCCGGGCACCTCGTCGCCGCCTCCGGCCCCGAGGGCAGTCGCCTGATGGAGCTGCTGACGATGCACGGCCCAGACGGCACCAACGTCGCCGAGCTTGGCGTCGGCACCAACGAAAAGGCGCAGTTGACCGGCAACCTGCTCGAAGACGAGAAGATCCTCGGCACCTGTCACGTCGCCTTCGGCGCCTCAGCCGCGATCGGCGGCACGGTGCAGGTGCCGGTGCACCTCGACTGCGTCGCGCTCGAACCGGATCTCAGCATCGACGGGCAACCGCTCGTTCGCGCAGGACAGCTCCAGGTTCACTGATCCGGCCAAGGAGTCGCTTCGTAGCCCTCACCAGGGAATACAAGCGACACACACCACGGAGGTGACTGAACTTGGACGCCAATGGCTCCATTGACGCACGGCTCGAGCAGATCGATGCCGACGACGCGGTTCGCGAAACCGCTCTAGAAG
>JBKJXG010000012.1:0-3258 GCA_046716525.1 Solirubrobacterales bacterium | reverse complement strand
CCGATCGCCGCGGCCGTCAGCGGATGATCACCGGTGATCATGAGTGCGCGGACCCCCGCCTCGCGGCAGGTCGCGACGGCGTCGCGCACCTCCGGCCGGGCTGGGTCGATCATGCCCTCCAGCCCGATAAAAGTGAGCCCGCGCTCGAGCGCCTCGTCGCGCGGCACGGCGTCGGCGCTGGGCAGGCGCCGCATCGCGACGCCGAGCACCCGGACGCCCTCGGCCGCCAGCCGCTCGGCGGCTTCCTGCGCGCGCCGGCGCAGGTCGTCGCTCAGTGCCACGACCTCGCCGTCGACGCTGACGCTGTCGCAATGCGCCAGCAGCCCGTCGACCGCGCCCTTCGTGAAGGCCAGACGACCCGGGAACCCGACCTGAGCCTCCAGGTCGTCGAAGGTCGAGCGCAGAGGCTCGGGCGCGTCCTCGGCTCGGGCCGTCAGCGCGTGGACGGTCGTCATCCGCTTGCGCTCGGAGTCGAACGGCAGCTCGAACTCGCGCGGCAACACCGTCTCCAAGTCCCGCTTGTGCAGGCCGTAGCGCTGCGCGACTTCAACGAGCGCGGTCTCGGTCGGATCGCCGAGCAGTGACTCGTCGTCGGCGACCACTGTGTCGTTGCACAGCGCCCCGGCGGCCAGCAGCAGGCGCAGCGTCGGCTGCTCGCGCAGCTCGTCGACGCTGTGACGTTCGGCCGCGAGGACGCGCTGGTCGCCAGCAATGTCCAGTACGACGATCGTCATCCGGTTCTGCGTGAGCGTCCCGGTCTTGTCCGAGCAGATGGTGGTGACCGAGCCGAGCGTCTCGACGGCGTACAGCCGCCGAATCAGCGCCTTGCGCACGAGCATCCGCTGCGCCCCGAGCGCCAGGGTGATCGTCACGACGGCCGGCAGGCTCTCCGGGATCGCGGCGACCGCGAGGCTCACCGCCGTGAGCAGCAGCGTATCGAGCTCGTCGCCTCGCAACAGCCCGAGCCCGAACACGGCCAGCACGATCACACAGGCAGCCAGCGCCAGGCGCTTGACGAGGGTGTCGAGGCGCAATTGCAGCGGCGTGCGCCCTGCGTCTGCCCCCTCCAGCAGTTCGGCGACGTGACCGAGCTCGGTCGCCATCCCCGTCGCGGTGACCACCAGCCTCCCGCGGCCCGCGGTGACGCTCGTCCCGGAATAGGCCATCGATACGCGCTCGGCCAGCGGAGCCGACGCAACCACCGGCCCGACCTGCTTGTCCACCGGCATCGACTCGCCGGTCAAAGCCGACTCGTCCACGCACAACGAGTAGGCCTCGACCAGCCGCCCGTCGGCCGGGACGTGTGCTCCCGCCTCGAGCAGCACCACGTCCCCCGGCACGACCTCCCGCGCCGGCAATTCCAGCGGCGCGCCGTCACGCAGCACCTTGGCCGTCGGGGTTGCCATCGCTCGCAGCGAAGCCATCGCCCGCTCGGCTCGGTACTCCTGCCGAAATCCGATCCAGGCATTCAGGATCACGACCACGAAGATGACCAGTGCCTCCTTGACATTGCCGAGCACGGCTGACAGGACGCCCGCACCCGCCAGCACCAACAAGATCGGCGACGCCAGCTGCCAAAGGAGGATTCGTCCCGGTCGTACCCCCTCACCGCTCTCAAGCTCATTTGCGCCATACAGGGCCAGCCGCGCATGCGCCTCCTCAGCGCCGAGTCCCCCCGCCCGATGACTGCCGGACTCCCGAGCCACCCCCGCTGCGTCGACGGCGTGCAGCGTTGCTGCTGCCCGACTCACGCGAGTGTGGCGACGAGCACGGCCTTGATCGTGTGCAGACGGTTCTCGGCCTGGTCGGCGGCGATGCTGGCCGGCGACCGGAAAACCTCGTCGGTGACCTCGAGGCCGCCTGACATCCCGGTCGCCTCGGCGATGTCCCGGCCGACGACGGTCTCGGCGTCGTGAAAGGCCGGTAGGATCGCCGGGTCGGTATCCATGACTTCGGCTAAGCGCGTGTCATCGGGCATCGCAAACAGCCGTTCGATCGAAACAAGTCAGACGAGCTTGCGCCCTTCGAGCACCGCGACGTCGGCGGCCGACTCAAAGGTTCGGCCCACCAGGGACTTGCGCACGCTGTCGGCGGTCTGGCCGGGCGCAGCGATCGAGACGCAGTTTGTCGCGTGTCCGACCGCGACCCCAGCAGCTCGGCCGGTGGACGCTCAGCTTCGGTATTCAACGTCGCCGCCGTCGCTTTCGACCTGGGTTCCCGCCGTGCCGTGGATCAGAGCCGGGAGATCCACGAGACGCCCGATGGCAGCCCGGTTGCCGGTCTTCTCAACGAAGCGGCAGACGGCTTCTACTTTCGGCCCCATCGAGCCGCCAGCGAACTCGCGACCGCGCAGCCAGTCCGGCGTCGCTCTGGCGACGGCGCGTTGGTTCGGCGTCTCCCAATCCATGTAAACGGCGGCGACGTCGGTGGCCAACACGAGGACGTCGGCCTCGAGCCCGACGGCCAGCAAGGCCGAGGCGAGATCCTTGTCGATCACCGCTTCAACGCCTTCATGGCCTCCATCGACTTCGACCACGGGAACACCGCCACCACCGACGCAGACTACGAGGAAGCCGCCGTCGACGAGGCGCCGGATGGCGGCGAGTTGGATGATCTCCTTCGGGTCGGGTGAGGGAACGACCCGCCGCCATTGCCGGCCGTCGCGCTTAACCGTCCAGCCTCTCTCGGCTGCCAGCGCGTGCGCGCGCTGCTCGTCGTAGATAGGGCCGATGAACTTCGTCGGATCGGCGAACGCCGGATCATCGGCGTCCACCAGGACGCGCGTGATCACGGTGACGGTGTCCTGATGGTCGATCGCGTTGTCGAGCTCGAGCTCGACGATGTAGCCGGTCTGCCCCGCGGTCTCGGCGTCCAGCACGTCCAGTCGGTAGGGCTCATCGTCGCCGTAGGCGTCCTCCTTGAGCGCGAGCAGCCCGACCTGCGGGCCGTTGCCGTGCGTGACCACCAGCCGCGCTCGTCCGGCGACCGGGGCCAGGGCCTCCGCGACCGCCGCCGCCGCGCGCTGCTGGCTCGCCATGCCCACGGGCTGACCGCGGCGCAGGAGGGCGTTTCCTCCTAGAGCGACGACGACGAGCGGAAGCGGAGACACGGCGGGGACCATCCCTCGATGCTGTCGCTCGCGTCGCGACATGTCATGCGCAGTTCACCGCACAGACGTTGCGGGTTCGCCGCCTGGTCAAGGTGATGCGTTCCGCGCGGCGCAACCGGACCCTTGGAACGAACCCCTCAGGCCGAGGG
>JBKJXG010000011.1:0-7072 GCA_046716525.1 Solirubrobacterales bacterium | reverse complement strand
CACGCGCCGTGGCCAGCCCGAGACCGCTGTTGGCGCCGGTGACGACGGCAACGCGTCCAGACTGGTCGGGAATTTGATCGGCGGTCCAGCCACTCATCTCGCGTCGAGGCTAGCTGGGCGCGCCGCGAACGGCCCCGCCGCGTAGGATTCTCGCGTCCCGTTCCCGAGCATCGAGGTTGCCAACGTGTCGAAGATCCGCATCGCCTTCCTGTTCTCCGCGCTTCTCGCGCTCGCAGTGCTCGCCGGCTGCGGGAGCGACGAGGAGGAGCCCGCGAGCCCAGACGGGGGCGAAACGGCAGCCGTCGCGGTCGAGGACTGCCAGGCCGACTCGCTCGAGACGAAGACGCCGGGAACGCTGACGGTGGCAACCGACAAGCCCGCCTTCCCGCCGTACTTCGAGGACGACGATCCGACCAACGGCGAGGGCTTCGAGAGCGCCGTCGCCTACGCGATCGCTGAGCAGCTCGGCTTCGCCGAGTCCGATGTCAAGTGGGTGGTCGAGGCCTTCAACTCCTCCTATGCCCCGGGACCGAAGGACTTCGACTTCGACGTCAACCAGATCTCTATCACGCCCAAGCGCGCCGAGCAGGTCGACTTCTCCTCCCCCTACTACACGGCCGAGCAGGCGCTGGTCGTGATCAAGGGCTCCGAGCTCGACGGCGCAACCTCGCTCGACGACTTCGCCGATGCTTCGATCGGTGTCCAGATCGGCACCACGAGCTTCGACGCGGTCAACGAGGTGATCCAGCCTTCATCGGAGCCAGAGGTCTTCGACACCTCGAACGACGTCGTCACCGCGCTCAAGCAGGAACAGGTCGACGCGGTCGTGGTCGACGTGCCCACCGCCTACTTCCTCACCGCCGTGCAGGTGACCGAGGGCGTCGTCGCCGGTCAGTTCCCGGCCCCCGGCGGCGACGAGTGGGGTGCGCTGCTGGAAAAGGACTCGCCGATCACTGACTGCGTCTCGGCCGCCATCGACGAGCTCAACGAATCGGGCGAGCTCGCCGAGATCGAGAATCAGTGGATGAGCCGAGCGACTGGTGCTCCGGTACTCGAGTAGGTCCTATTGGGCCGCCTCGACCCCTGAGGGATCTCGATAACAGGGGCGGCGACAGACCGGCGCGCCGAGCGCGCCGAGGCGCGGCGTTCGCGGGCGCTGCGCGGGCAGTCGATTGCGGCGATTTCGACCGTGGTCGTCCTCGGTGGGATGGCGGTGTTGATCTTGACCAGCCCCGGGTGGCCGGTGGTACGCGACTCGTTCTTTTCAACCGAGGTCTTCGCCGACTCCTTTCCCGACATCCTCGAGGCCTTCTGGCTCGACGTGCGGATCTTCCTCGTCGTCGAGGTCGTGGTCTTGATCATCGGCCTTGCCGTTGCCTTGGTGCGCACGGTCAAGGTCCCGGCGCTGTTTCCCCTGCGGGTGCTCGCGATCGTCTACACGGACGTCTTTCGCGGGATTCCGACGATCCTTCTGGTCTACCTCGTCGGCTTCGGCGTTCCAGCGCTCGCCGTCGCCGGCGATGACGACGGCTCGACGCCGCTGTCGTGGCTGCCGACCGAGCCGGTAGTGCTGGGCGGCTTCGCCCTCGCCCTCTCCTATGGCGCCTATGTCTCCGAGGTCTACCGATCCGGGATCAACTCGATCCACCGCGGCCAGCGAGACGCCGGGCTCGCGGTCGGCCTCACCGAGCGCCAGACGCTGCGCCACGTGATCATTCCCCAGGCCGTGCGCAGAGTCGGCCCGCCGCTGCTCAACGACTTCATCGCGTTACAGAAGGACGTTGCCCTGATTGCGATTCTCGGGGTTACCGGCGAGGCCTTTCGCACCGCCCAGATCCAGACAGCATCCGACTTCAACTACACGCCGCTGGTCGCCGCCGCGCTGCTCTACCTCGCGATCACGATCCCGATGGCGCGGCTGCTCGACCGCTGGGGGATCGGGGGGCAGGCGCGCTGATGAGCCCACCGGTGCTGGAGATCCGCGGTGTGACCAAGTCCTTCGGCGAGCTCGAGGTCCTGCACGGGATCGACCTCGCGATCGCCGAACACCAGAGCGTCGCGTTGATCGGCGCCTCGGGCTCGGGCAAATCGACGCTGTTGCGCTGTGTCGACCTGCTCGAGGACATCGACGACGGCGACATCCTGCTCGACGGCGAGGTGATCACCGATCCGTCTGTCGATGCGGTCGAGGTTCGCCGTCGGCTCGGCTTCGTCTTTCAGGCCTACAACCTGTTTCCTCACCTGACAGTGCTCGAGAACGTCGTCCTCGGGATGACCAAGGCGCACGGCGCGCCGCGCGGCGAGGCCGAGGCCGCCGCGGGGATTCTGATCGAACGTCTCGGCCTCGGCGGTCGCGAGAACGAACATCCCGATCGGCTCTCAGGTGGCCAGCAACAGCGTGTGGCGATCGCCCGCGCGTTCGCCGCCCGGCCACGGGCGATGCTGCTCGACGAGGTCACCAGCGCGCTCGACCCCGAGCTGGTCGGCGACGTGCTGCAAGCGGTGCGCGACCTGCGGGCCGAGGGGGTGACGATGCTGCTCGCTACGCACGAGATGAGCTTTGCTCGCGAGGTCGCCGACATCGTCTGCTTCTTGCATGAGGGACGGCTGCTCGAGGTCGGGCCGCCGCACCAGATCCTCGAGAGCCCGTCGGAGCCCGAGACGAAGCGGTTCCTGCGCCGGCTGCTGGAGGCGGGACGGGCCTAGATGGGGCGCTGAGGTGGCGCCTCAGGCACCCGTGCCGAGGCGAACGGGCAGCGTCTTCAGCTGGTTGACGAACGGCGACGCGACGTACTGCGGCTCGCCTTCGATCTGCATCTCCGGGTATCGCGCAAGCGTCTCCTCGATCAGGATCCTGAGCTCGAGGCGCGCGAGCGCGGTGCCGAGGCAGAAATGCCGACCGCCGGCGCCGAACGCCTGATGCTCGGGGTTGCGGGTGACGTCGAAGCGGTCGGGGTCCTCGTAGCGCGTCTCGTCGCGGTTGGAGGAGACGTACCACATCACGACCTTCTCGCCTTCGCGGATCTTCTGGCCGTTGAGCTCCGTGTCGTTCATCGCCGTGCGGCGAAAGTGAGCGAAGGCGGGAAACATCCGTAGCGCCTCCTCGACCGTGCCCGGGATCAGTGCCGGGTCGGCGAGCACCTTGCTCATCTGGTCGGGGCTCTCGAGCAGCGCTCGCATGCCGCTGCAGTAGGTGGCCTTGGTCGAGTCGTTACCGGCCGCGACGAGCAGGAAGAAGCCCATGACGATCTCGTGCTCTTCGAGGCGGTGGCCGTCGACCTCGGCATGGACGAGGATGCTGGTGAGATCGTCCGTCGGGCTCTCGCGGCGCTCCGCGATCAGCTTGCCGCAGCGCTCGAAGATCTCGGGCACATCCTTCTGCATCACCGACTCGACGCCCTCGGGGTTGACGTCGTCGTCGCCGGCACCAAGGGCCGAGTTCATCAGCCGCGCCCAGACCTCGTCGTCTTCGGGCGGGATCCCCATGAAGCTGCCGATCACTCGTGAGACGACCGGCTGGGCGACGTCCGTGACGAGGTCGCACCGATCGCGACCTTCGAGGCGGTCGAGCACACCGACCGTGATCTCGCGGATCTCGTCCTCGTGCTCGGCGATCCGCTTCGGGGTGAAGCCACGCTGAAACAGCGCCTTGAGGCGGTCGTGCTTGGGCGGATCCATACCGATGAACATCGCCTGGATCAACTCCAGGGGCATGATCGCGTTGGTCAAGGCTGTGATTCCGCCGCGCTCGGACGAGTAGGTGGCCCAGTCGCGGCTGACCGCGTGCACGTCGTCTGCAGTGGTCACCGACCAGAACCCCGCCTCCTCCGGGTAATCGGTGATCTGCGATGACCAATGCATCGGGCACTGGGCGCGAAGCTGCTTGAACAGTTCGTTCGGCGGGCCGTCGGCCCAGCGCTCGCGGTCGCCGACTAGGGTCTCTCCGAATGTGGGACGGTCCTCCATCCCGTCCACCCTATCGCTGCTCAGTGAACCGCGGCGGCGTGCGAGGGAAGCGTGGCACGGCCGCTTGCGACCAGCGACTTCTCCGTGCGCACGACCATGTCGAACGACGCGGTGTTGGCGCCGCGGCGAAGCCACGTTGGCGTCACCGGCCGCGCTGCGCGCATGCCCGCGACCACTGAGTTGAAGGCGATGGCGTGCGCGCGGCTCCAGCGCAGGCCGAAGATCTCGCGCACACGCCGCGGCAGCGTTCCCAGCAGGACGAGGTTGTGCGCCTCGCGCGAGGGGTGCAGGTAGCGCGGCATCGGAATCTCGAAGGCGATCGCGAGGGCGACCTCGCGCGCCTCGTCGGTGAGGTGAAGCTCGCCCCCGGTCCACATCTCCTCCCAGTACTCGCGAAAACCGCCGTAGGTCGACGGTGCCACCTCGCGCGGCATCCCGAAGAGCTCACCGAAGCGCACATAGTCCTGCCACAGCGCGTCGCGCTCGGAATCGCTCAGCCTGCGAACCAGCGTCTCGAAAAAAGCCAGCGCCGAGTCGGCAATCACCGCCACCGTCCACAACATCAACTGCGCGTCGAAAGCGCTGTAGGGGGTGCCGGCAGGCCAACTCCCCGCCGCCTGGTCAGTTTCGCCCCGCAGCCGTTGATGCAGGCGCTCGACGAATGCCAGCGCCGCGTCGGCCTCGGCCCGAGTGCCGAAAAAGACCGTCTCGAAGACCTTGGCGGTGTGCGCGAGGCGCAGGAACGGGCGCGACCCGGAACCGGTGCTCGCCTGCGTGCCGATGAAATTGACGGGGTGCGCCGCACCGAGCATCAGTGCCCGCTGGCCGTAGTTGAGCCCGACGGCGCGCTCTGAGTGGACGCGACGCAGAACCGAGCTCTCGGCGGGGAAGTATCCGCTGCTGGGTTCCGCGGGCACCGTGCGCCAATCATGACATCGGGTGGTGTCGGATGAATCAGAGGGCGAGCGAGGCAGCGGCGAGTGCGAGTGCGATCTCGGCACGTGGGCGCACCGATTCCGTGAGCACGAACTCGTCCGGGTGATGGGCATGCCCGCCGCGCGGACCGAGCCCGTCGAGGGTTAGCTCGATGTGCTGAGCGATGTGGCTGGCGTCACTGGCCCCGCCGCGGGCGCCGGCGTGAAGCGGGCGGCCCAGCAGCTCCTCGGCAGGGGCCTGAAGGCGTTCGCCGACGATACTGCGGCTGTCCATTCCCGGCCAGCGGCGAACCAGCGCCGCCTCGAGAGCGACACCGTCGATCTCGGCGGGGATCGCTTCCAGCACGGACTCGAAGTGAGCGAGCTGATCGGCGCGCAAGTCGCAGACCAACTCGCCGGCGGCGGGAACGACGTTGAAGGCATCGCCTGAAGCCAGCACGGTAGGCACCGCGGTCAGATGCTGGTTGCCGGAGGGGTCGCTGACCGCGGCGACCCGTCTGGCGACGTCGGCCAGCGCCAGCAGCGCGTTTCGCCCCTTCTCAGGAGAGCTGCCGGAGTGTGCGGCGACGCCGCTCGCGACGACTTTCACCGTCGCCGCCGCCTTGCGCTTGGCGACCACAGACTCGACGCGACCCGGACCGAGCTGGCCGGCCTCGAAGCAAAGGCAGGCGTCGTAGGCGGCGAAGCGGGGACCGTGGGCGAACCCTCCCACTCGCCATTCCTCGTCCACCACCGTCAGCAGGCTGACCTCGGCGAACTCCTGCGGCGCCTCAGCCAGCGCCCTGAGAACACCCAAAGCCAGGACCACGCCGCCCTTCATGTCGATCGAGCCGGAGCCGGCGAGCCGTTCGCCGTTGCGCTCGAGCGGCCGATGGTCGGCGTGGGCGACAACCGTGTCGAGGTGGCCGAGCAAGAGCAGGCGACCGCTGCCGCTGCCCGCGATCGTCGCCAGCAAGTCCGGCGCGTGATCTGGTGTCGAACAGGGCGGACGCTCGACCTGCGCGTGGGCCGGCAACATCGCCGCGACCAGCTTGCAGAGCTGCTCGGCGCCCTCGATGTCTCCCGAGGGCGACGAGATCGCCACCATCGACTCGAGCTCACGCTCGAACCGTTCGCGGATCCTCTCAGCCTCCTCGGCCGGCCATCCTGCTTCGAACATCGCCCGATGTTGCCACGCCATGCCTCGCAGCCGGGCGCCCGGGGTACAATGCAAGCAATCAACATATGGGGGCGAACCAGATTCGACGTGGAACTGTTCGCCTCGATGTTGCGAGCCGAGGATCTCGGGTTGGCCTCGTAAAACTCTCCCGGGAAAACCCAAATGCGAATTCCAATCATGAATTCGCCCTCGCTGCTTAGGTAGCTGAGGGAGTCGCCCCGGGTGGCCCGCGCCCCGGTCAAGCGGCTTTAACAGCGGGCTCACCCCGAAGCTAGGACCTTCGAGCGGCGGGGGACATCAACAGGAAGGTGTGGCACCGGGGACGTATCCCTCGGATTGACCTAACCGGTGCCGAGATCAGACTTCGAGGGAACGCTCGTAGACGCATCGAGGCAAGTACCGCGGACGTCGGGGCAGTACCGACCGCCTCCACTTTCAAACAAGAAACTTGATCGCGCGCTTAGGCGCGTGGGCATTACTTGGTTTCAGCATGACTGACTATCCGACCAGAGCGTGGCCAGAGCCCGTGAGCAGCCCGCCGCCGCCCGAGCTCGAGCCCTCGTACGAGCCGATCCATCCGGGGTCCGGGCGCCAGGGCTGGCGCGAGCGCGCAAAGCGCTTCGGCGGGCCGATCCTCGCGGGCTTGGTGCTGCTAGCGACCAAGCTCAAGGTCGTCCTGCTGATCCTGCCGAAGATCAAGATCCTGACGACCTCGGCGACGATGCTTGTCTCGATCGCCGCTTACGCGCTGATCTGGGGCTGGCAGTTCGCCGTCGGCTTCGTCTTGCTGCTGCTCGTGCACGAAATGGGCCATGTGTTCCAGCTTCGCCGCGAGGGGATCGAGGCATCGGCGCCGATGTTAATCCCCTTCCTCGGCGCCGTGGTCGCTGCCAAGTCGCTCGGCGACGACGCTGCGGCCGAGGCCAGGGTTGGGCTTGCTGGGCCGATCCTCGGCACGCTCGGGACGCTGGTGCCGCTCGCGATCTGGCTCGTGACTGGCGAGGAGCTGTTC
>JBKJXG010000010.1:0-6322 GCA_046716525.1 Solirubrobacterales bacterium | reverse complement strand
GAGCTGATGCCCGCGCTGCCGCTCGATGAGGCCGGCAAGTACGTAGCCGGCGCCTACCTCGTCTTCCTCGCCTTGCTGGTGATCTACGTCGCGATCATGGCCGCCCGCCTCGCGCGCATCGACCGCGAACTCGGCGAGTTGGCTGAGATGGCGGAAGAAGACAGAGCACAAGAAAATGCTCGAGGCGAAGCCGAGAGCAGTGTGTTCGAGCGGTCGCTGGATCAAACGGCTCAAGCACCAACCGCCGGAAGCGGACGCGAAGCGGAGCATTCCGGCGGAGTTGCTCCGTCCGGCGGAGTTGTTCCATGAGCGAGCTCCTGGCCCTCGGCGTCTCGCACAAGACCGCCCCACTCGAGCTGCGCGAGCGCATGGCGTTGACCGAAGGGCGCGCCGTCAGCCTGCTCGCCGGCCTCACCGACCGCGAGGAGGTGCTCGAGGCGGCGGCGATCTCGACCTGCAACCGCACCGAGCTCTTCATCTACGCCTCCGACCCCGTCGGAGCCGAGGCCGTCGCGCTCGGCCATCTATCGCGCGAGGCCGAGATGCAGCCGACGGACCTCGTCGGCCACCTCTACTCGCTGCAGGGCTCCGCTGCGGCCGAGCACCTGCTCAAGGTGACGGCCGGGCTCGACTCGATGATCATCGGCGAGGCTGAGATTCAGGGCCAGATCAAGCGCGCTTACGAGCTCGCACTCGTCGAGGGCGCCACCGGCCCGATCCTCAACCGGCTCTTTCGCGCCGCCTTGGCGACGGGCAAGCGCGCTCGCACCGAGACGAAGATCTCGGAGCGCTCGATGTCGATCCCGTCGGTTGCTGTCGAGCTTGCGCAGCGCACTCTGGGTGAGCTCGAGGAGCGTCGTGTGCTCGTCGTCGGTGCCGGAGAGACGGCTGAGCTCACCGCTCGTGCGCTCGCGGCCAAGGGTGTGCAGGCGATCTTCATCGCCAACCGCCACTACGACCGTGCGATCGGATTGGCCGAGCGCTTTGCGGGTGAAGCCGTGCGCTTCGAGGACCTTCCCGAGCAGCTCGTCGCCGCGGACATCGTTGTCGCCTCGACCAGCTCGCCGCATCAGGTGATCGAGCGTGAGGCGCTGGCCGAGGTGATGCAGGCGCGCGAAGGTCGTCCACTGCTGATGATCGACCTCGCGGTGCCGCGCGACATCCATCCGTCGTGTCGTGAGGTCGCGGCGACAAGCCTCTATGACATGGACGACCTCCAGGCATTGGTGGAGCGAAACGTCTCCGGGCGCGAGGCCGAGGCGCGCCTGGTCGAGGGCATCGTTCGCTCCGAGACGGCACGCTTCGACCGCTGGCTCGGCTCGCAGGACGTGACCGCGACGGTTGCGGCACTGCGCGAGCGCGCCGACGAGATCGTCGAGCGGGTGCTGGCGGAGAACGCAAGCCGCTGGGAGAATCTCGGTGAGGCCGACGGTGAACGCTTGCGCGCTGCGGCGAAGGCGATCGCCTCGCGGCTGCTGCACGAACCGACGTTGCGGCTGAAGCGGGTCGCGAGCGAGGGTGATGCCTACGCCGAGGTCGCGGTCCTGCGTCAGCTCTTCGGCCTCGATCCCGACTCCGAGCCACTCGAGGCCACCGGCGCCGAGGTCTCCGACCTTCGCGAGCGCCAGCGCAAGCACTCCGGCCACAACCGGTGAGCGCGGTCAGGCTCGCGACCAGGGGCAGCGCCCTGGCGCTCGTCCAGGCCGAGATCGTCTCCGTCGCGATCGGCGGCGCAGACGTTGTCCAGGTGCGAAACGAAGAGCCCGGTGTCGATGACAAGGAGCGCTGGGTGGCTGGGGTCGAGCGGGCGCTGCTGGCGGGGAAGGCCGACATCGGCGTGCATTCGGCAAAGGACCTTCCGGGTGAGCTTCCGGAGGGCCTTGCGATCATCGGTGTGCCCGAGCGCGAGGAGCCAAGCGATGCCCTGATCGGTGAGGCATCGTCGCTGGATGACCTCGCCGAGGGGGCGACGGTTGGGACCGCGAGCCTACGCCGCCGCTCGCAGCTGCTTGCCGCGCGCCCTGATCTCGAGATCACCGATCTGCACGGCAACGTCGATACCCGTCTCCACAAGCTCGCCGCCGGTGAATATGACGCGATCGTGCTTGCCAGCGCCGGCGTTCGCCGGCTCGGGCGCGAACGTGAGATCTCCTTTCGCTTCGAGATCGACGATCTCGTTCCCGCACCCGGTCAGGGCTGTCTCGCGATCGAGGCGCTGAGCGACCATGACGGTCCCGGGGTCGCCGAGGCCGCGGAGATCACCGATCGCAATGCCTTGATCGAGCTCACGGCCGAGCGGGCCGCGGTGCGCGCGCTCGCGGCCAGCTGCGAGACGCCGGTCGGTATCTGCGCCCGCGTCGAGGGCGACGAGCTCGTCATCCGCGGCTACGCCGGACTCGCCGACGGCGGCGCCTGGGTCCGCGATCGCATCAGCGGCGACGCGGGCCAGCCGGTCGCCCTGGGCGAGGCCCTGGTCGAGCGCATGGTCGCCGCGGGCGCACGCGTGATCCTCGATCAGGCCGAGCTCGAAGCGGCGAAGACGGGATGAGCGCGCGACCCGGGATCGTCTACCTCGTCGGTGCCGGGCCCGGCGACCCCGGTCTGATGACGGCGCGATCGCTGGCGCTGATCGCCTCGGCCGACGTTGTCCTCTATGACCGGCTGATCGGTCCCACCGCGCTCGAGGGCGCCCGTGAGGACGCCGAGCTCGTCTACGTCGGCAAGAAGTCGGGCCTGGAGCAGTGTCGCGCCAACGAGGTCCAGTCGGAGATCGAGGCGCTGATCGTCGAGCACGCCCGGGCCGGGCGCAGCGTCGTTCGCCTCAAGGGAGGCGATCCGTTCGTCTTCGGCCGCGGCGGCGAGGAGGCGGAGGTCTTGGCCGAGGCCGGGATCGAGTTCGAGATCGTCCCGGGGGTCACCGCCGGGGTCGCGGTGCCGGCCTACGCCGGGATTCCGGTGACCCACCGCGACGACGCCTCGGCGGTCGCCTTCGTCACCGGCCACGAAGACCCCGAGAAGCCCGAGACGGCGCTCGACTGGCCCGCGCTGGCGCGCTTTCCCGGCACGCTCGTTCTCTACATGGGGGTGAAGAACCTGCCGCTGATCGCCGAGCGCCTGGCCGCGGCCGGGCGTGACCCAGCCCAGCCTGCCGCGGCGATCATGCGCGGCACTCATCCAGACCAGCGCACCGTGGTCTCGACGCTCGCGGGATTGCCCGAAGCGGTCGCGGCTGACGGTCTCGGCGCGCCGGCGATACTGCTCTTCGGCGAGGTCGCGTCGCGGCGCGAGGCGCTCGCCTGGCTCGAGCGGCGCCCTCTTCACGGCAAGCGCGTGGTCGTCACCCGCGCCCGAGCGCAGGCGAGTGGTCTCACTGCGACCCTGCGCGAGCTCGGTGCCGAGGCGATCGAGCTGCCCGCGATCCGAATCGAGGCGACGATCGAAAGCGCTGCCGTGCGCGACGCCGTCGCCAGCCTTCACACGTATGCACTCGTCTGTCTCACCAGCCCCAACGGCGTGCGCCTGCTGTTCGAGGCGATGGCCGCACAGGGCCGTGACGCCCGCGCGCTCGCCAATGCCACCGTGGCCGCAATCGGCCCCGGTACTGCGACCGCGTTGGCACAGCATGGCCTGATCGCCGACATCGTCCCTGATCGCTTCGTCGCCGAAGCATTGATCGAGGCACTCGCGGACGTCGACGTGCACGGGCGCCCCGTGCTCATCGCCCGCGCGGCCGAGGCACGCGACGTGCTCCCCGACGCGTTGCGCGAACGCGGTGGCGACGTCGATGTCGTCGCCGTCTATGAGACCGTTCGCGAGCAACCCGATCCCGAGGCGATCGCGGCGGCACAGACGGCCGATTACGTCACCTTCACCTCGTCCTCGACGGTGCGCAATCTGCTCGAGGCGATGGGCGACCGCTTCCCCCGCCAAGCGCGAATCGTCTCGATCGGTCCCGTGACAAGCGAGGCCGCGCGCGACGCTGGTCTCGAGGTGCACGTCGAGGCTGAACGCCATGACCCCTCAGGGCTGGTGCAGGCGCTGCTCTCCGACGCCGCGCGAGTCCAGTGATCGCCCCCTGGCGCGCCGCGTAGATTGGGTGCATGGCGCCGCGCCCGATCACCTTTCTCTCCGACTACGGCGAGACAGACGGGTTCGCCGGGATCTGTCGCGCTGTGATCGCCAAGATCGCGCCCGAGGCTGCGTTGATCGATCTCAGCCACGGCATCGCTCGCCACGACGTGCACCAAGGGGCTGCGGTTTTGGCGAACTCGACACCGTTCGCTGCGGCCGGCGTGCATCTAGCAGTCGTCGATCCCGGGGTTGGCAGCTCCCGGGCAGCGGTGGCCGTAGCGACGGCAGCCGAGGGGCGTCTGTTCGTCGGACCCGACAACGGCCTGCTGTCGACCGCCATCGCACGTTTCGGCGGAGCCTCCGAGGCGGTCGAGATCTCATCCTCGTCCGCCCGGCTCGAGCCGGTGTCCGAGACGTTCCACGGCCGCGACATCTTTGCTCCCGTCGCTGCGCATCTGGCGCTCGGTGAGCCGCTGGCGAGCCTCGGCGAGGCGATCGACCCGGGCTCACTTCATCAGCTCGAGCTGGGCGAGCCGGAAGTCGAGCCAGGGCTCAGGCTCACGGCCGAGGTCGGCTACGTCGCCGACTTCGGCAATGCGACGCTGCGCGCGACGGTCGCCGACGCTGAGCTTGCGGGCCTGCGGGTTGGTCAGCGCCTTCGCGTCAGCGCTCTTCGGCGGTCCTCGGAAGCGCTGTACGGCCGCACCTTCGCCGAGGTTGGCGCCGATCAGTTACTGGTCTACGCCGGTGCCTCCGGTTCGCTGGCGCTCGCCATCAACCTCGGCAGCGCCGCCGACGTGCTCACGCTGACAGCAGGTGAGCGCGTCGCGCTGACGCCGATGTGAGCGACTTCGGCCACCCCCATCTGCACCTGCGACGAATCGGGTCGACCAACGATCGCGCCCGCGAGCTCGCAGAAGCCGGCGCTCCAAGTGGGACCATCGTCACCGCCGAGGAGCAGAGCGCTGGGCGCGGGCGCCGAGGCCGGGCATGGACGGTGCCGCCCGGGGCGGCGCTTCTGTACTCCGCGATCCTGCGGCCGATCGAGCTCGAGCAGGCTCTGCTGCCGCTGGCGGCTGCGGTTGCCGTCTGCGAGGCCGTCGAGTCCGTGAGCTCTCACACCTGCGCGATCAAATGGCCCAACGACGTTTGGATCGACGAGCGTAAGGTCGCCGGGGTGCTGATCGAAGCACGCCCGCCGCAGTGGGCGGTGATCGGCGTCGGCGTCAACATCGCGATCGCCGACGACGAGTTTGCCGCCGATCTGCGCTGGCCGGCGACGTCGGTAGGCGGCGGTGTCGGGGTCGCTGCCGTACGCGACGCGCTTTCGGCATCGCTGACCCTCTGGTCGGCGGCGAGCCGCGCGCACGCGGTCGCGGCGTTTCGCCGTCGCGACGCTCTCAGCGGGCGCGAGGTCGGCTGGGCGGGGGCCAAGGCCGGAAGCGGCGTAGCCCGTGGCGTCGACGATCGTGGCGATCTGGTGGTCGAGCTCGACGACGGAGAGCGTCTCGCCCTCGGCTCGGGCGAGGTCAGCCTCCGGCTCTAGGGGTCTAGGCCGCTTCGTCCTCGGCGACCGCTTCGATCGCCGCGTCGTCTTTGTCCGGCCGCTTGCGCTTGGTTTCGCCATTCTCCGGTGCCAGCTTCTCGCGCGGACGGCCGTTGGACCCGGAGTCGTCGCGCTTGGTTCGCCGCCGGCGGCGCTTGCCCCCCTTGGGGAAGTTGCGCAAGAGCTCGCGGGCGACGGCCGAAGGCTTTCTCGCCAGCCGCATGCGGGCCCCGCGAAGAACCTCCTCGGCCTCTGGTGTGTGGGCCACCGCTGCGGCCAGCAGCGAGACGGCGAGGCGGCGGTCCTGCTGGCGCGTCGCGTGCACGATCCGGCGGGCGTTGCGACCGTGGGCGCGCCCCGAGGAGTTGACGAAGAGCCCAAGCAGCCGCTTGGTCTCCGGCCAGCGCTGAACCGCGTACTCCTCGTGCAGCTCGCGTGTCACCTCGGCCAAGCGCCAAACCCAGGCCTGGGCTTGGTCGCGACGGCCGATCCGTTTCTCGGCCAAGGCGTTGAGCAGCACCTTGGCACCGGCGCGGCGCTCGTCGCGCGGCCAGGCGGCAACGACGTCGACCGCATCGTCGAACGGCTCTGCCTCGCGCAGCGCCGCGACCTCGCTCAGCGCCTTCAGCCGCAGCTGATGGTTTCGGTTTCGCTGCAGGCACGTGAGCAGGAAGCGCCGGCGCAGCTCCTTGGCCTGATCGTGTT
>JBKJXG010000009.1:0-3751 GCA_046716525.1 Solirubrobacterales bacterium | reverse complement strand
CCTCGCGCCGCCGCCAACGCGTCGCCCGACGTTCAAATCAGTCGGAATGATTGTGACGCGGGCCTCAAGGCGGGTACTTCGTTAGCACTGATCCGGTTTCGCCGAGGCGGGCCGTACGGACGATCGGGACGCGCTACTCCGGGGCACAGGTCGCGCGGGTTTGCAGACGGGCTCGATCACGCAGGCGCAGAGGTCGCTGCGATCGCCGTGATCCGGGGTCCTCGTCGACGACCGGAGACATATGAGCGGTTCTTCTGGGATGCCCCGCCGGTGAGCGCCACGTACCCAATGACGCGGGTTGGGCCTCAAGGTGCGACCGACGAGGAGCTGATGCGTCGCGTCGGCGACACGGAAGACGTGGAGGCATTCGGCTGTCTTTATGACCGCCACGCCACCCGGGCCTTTCGCGTCGCACGATCGGTCTGTGGCGATACCCACCGCTCAGAGGACGCGGTCCAAGAGGGCTTCCTCTCGATCTGGCGCGGCCGGGCGAAGTACCGCCCGGGAAACGGTTCGTTTCAAGCTTGGTCGATGACCATCGTCCGACACGCAGCGATCGACGCCTTGCGTCATGAGGCCGCCGATAAACGCCCTCGCTTCAGCGAGGAAGAAGTGGATGCCTCCGATTCTGGTGCCTCGCCAGAGGATCAGGTGGTTGCCCAGAGCGAAGCCGAGGCTTTGTGCGAATCCTTAGCGCGCCTGCCTCACCTCCAGGCAGAGGTCCTCAGCCTGGCCTTCTTTGGTGAACTCAGCCACTCAGAGATTGCCCGGCAGCTGGATCTGCCCCCAGGCACCGTCAAGGGTCGGATTCGTCTCGGGCTGGAGAAGCTCCGCAGCCAGATGACGGGCATCGCCTAAATCCCCCTATTCCCACCCCTATCTGTGACGCCAGGTGAGGACTAGGCGCACCCGCGTCAGCCCTTCACGCATGGAACCCTGTCACGGGCGGTGATCGAGCCCCCATCTTCGAAGAAGCTCGTCTCACTGAAGCGCCACACCTTGCGGCAGCGGCGAGGTGTCTCGATGTAGCTCTTGCCGCGCCGCTCGGCACCGAGCTCGAGCTCGATCTTGGTCACCACGAACAGCCCGCTCGGGGATCCCTCCGGAAGCGCGAGCCTGCCCAGCGTCGAACCCGCGTACTCGTAGTCGAGCTCGGTCTCGACCGTCTCGGCACCGACGTTGGCATCGGCAAGGAGGATCAGCGTCGGGCTCCCATTGCGCGGCTCACCGTTGTAGATCTCGAGGGTGCCGGTCACCCGGTCCGCGAGCGCCGGCCGGGCGTCCGCCTCGAAGGTTCCCTCTCCGACCTTGGCGCGCCGCGAGCATCGGTCCTGGCCGACCTCCGATGCCTGTTCGGGAAGCGGGCAAGTCGCGAAGTCCGCTCCATTGAGCCGAAATCCCTTCGCCAGCTTGATCTCGTTGTCGGCCTCGCGCGGCAGCGCGCCGCCGTCGCGGTTGCCGAAGAATGCGTGGTAGGCGAGGGTCGCGCCCGAGTGGGGCAGCGGTGGCGATACCTCGACGTCGATGATCAAGACGTTGCCGCTCGAGTCCGTCGTCGACGGCCCGGCGAGAGCGGCGCCTGCGAACACTGTGAGCGCAGCTGCCACGGCCGCGAATGTGGTTCTAGCCGCGCGCCCGATCACGATGATCGTCTCCAGAGGGCGATGGGTTCGACGCTAACACCCTCAGCCGCATCAGGCGCCGCACAAAGCCTCAGGCACGGATTGGAGACTTCTCATCACGCTCCAATCATGCGTTCAGCCTGCGCCGCTGTGCTCAGCCTCAATACCGCGACGAAAGGGTTGGGATGCACGACACGAGCAATGGGATAGGCAGAGGCAGGACGGTGACCAGGCTGGCGGCTATTTGTGTGGCGGTGGGGGCAACGGTGCTGGCGCCCGCTGCGGCGCAGGCCGAGGAGACGACGTGTCAGGGCACGATCGGCGCCGAGACGGTCGACAACGTCCGCGTTCCGGACGGAGCGTCGTGCACGCTCGTCGGCACGACCGTGCAGGGCACGGTCAAGGTCGAGACCGAGGCGAAGATGCGCGCCAAGGGCGCGCGGGTGATCGGAAACGTCCGCGCTGGAGGCGGCGACCCCGCGCATCGTTTGAGGTCGACCGCGCTTGCCTAGAAGAAGACGATGCTGAAGTTGATCATCACCGGGGTTGAGTCCGACGACGCGTACGGCGCCGCCGCCGCGTCCCTCGCGCCCACCGGGCACCTATCGGTGACGAGGTCGTTGCCGGCGACCGCGGTGCCGATCACGGCGCTGTTGGTCAGGAACGGGTTGGCGAGCGCATGGTCGGGCACGAACTCCAGGTCGAAGCAGTAGGTGATCGTCGGGCCAATTTCGCTCACTGCGACGACGTCGACCACACCCTTCGAGCGCTCCGGGTCGAACTCTCCCAGCGGTGTTACGGCCGCGTACGCGCGGGGCGGAAGCTGGCCTGGCCGGAAGTCGAGCGGCAGCAGGGTTCCGTCTCGTACCTTCTGGGTGATCACCGCCCCATCGCGGATGTGGACGGTGCCGACGCTGTTCGGCTCCAGCGCGGTGGCCGCCCAGGCGACACCGCCGAGAACCACGAACAGGCAAACGCTCGAGACTACGTTGGCGTAGCTGAAACGGGGGCGGATCCTTGAACGCACGCCGCACTTGAACCAAAAGACCACGCGTATGACCCCCGGTTCACCTGGGTCACGGCGCGTCACCGTCTGCGGCCCGAGCGCCAATTGCCGCCTGGGCCGCGGCGACCCGGGCAACGGGCGTGCGGTAGGGCGAGCAGCTGACGTAATCGAGCTCGAGTGAGTCGAAGAAGGTGATGCTCGTCGGGTCGCCTCCGTGCTCGCCGCAGACCCCGAGCTTGAGCTCGGGGTTGGCCTCGCGTCCACGCTCGGCGCCGATGCGGACCAGCTCGCCCACGCCCGGGCCGTCGATCACCTCGAATGGGCTGCGGTCGATGATCCGCCCGGCTAGATAGGAGGGCATGAAGCTGCCCTCGACGTCGTCGCGCGAGAGCCCGATCGTCGTCTGAGTGAGGTCGTTGGTGCCGAAGGAGAAGAAATCGGCGTGGTGGGCGATGTGGCCGGCGATCAGACAGGCGCGCGGCAGCTCGATCATCGTCCCGACGGTGTACGGAACCTCGCTGCCGGCCGCCTCTCGCGCCTGCTCGGCGACGTTGACCACGTGCTCGCGCAGCTGGCGCAGCTCTGTCTCGTAGGCGACCAGCGGGATCATGATCTCGACCAGCGGCGAGTCGCCGGCCTCCGATGCCTCGGCGGCGGCGCCGATCACCGCCCGTACCTGCATCTCATAGATCTGCGGATAGAGGAAGGCGAGACGCACGCCGCGCGTGCCGAGCATCGGGTTGGCCTCCTGGAGGTCGCGGACGATCTCGGCCGCCTCACGCGCATCGGTGAGGCGATCATCCGAAACGGCCTCGAGCCGGCGAACCTCGGCCTCGAAATGCTCGAGCGGCAGAAACTCGTGAAGCGGCGGGTCGAGCAGCCGCACCGTCACCGGCAAGCCGCGCATCTCGTGCAGGATCGAGGCGAAGTCGGCTCGCTGAAGCTCTCCGAGATGCTCGAGTGCCTCATGGAACTCGCTGCGCGCGCTCTCGAGCTCCGGCGGCGCCGGCCCGCCGTCGCCGGCCGCCTGGACGACCTCGGCGCGTCGCCAGCGCGCCGCGGCGACGAACATGCCGCGCACGAGCTCGCCGCGGTCTTCGCCGAAGAACATGTGCTCGGTTCG
>JBKJXG010000008.1:0-3285 GCA_046716525.1 Solirubrobacterales bacterium | reverse complement strand
GAACAAGTCGAGCCATCCGCTCGCCGACAGCATGGTCCGCGAGATCCGCGGGGTGCTCGCGCTCGGCCCGGCGGCCGACTGGAAGGTCCCGATCGTGAAGACGGAGGCGACCGAGGGACGCGGCGTCGCCGAGGTCGCGGACGCGATCGACGCCCACCACGCGCACATCACCGAGCTAGGAACGCTCGAGGAGCGGCGCGGGCGCAACCTGCGCAACGAGGTTCTCGGCCTCGCCGCCGTGCGGCTGCGGCGCGAGCTCGAGCGCTCGCTGCGTGGCGACGCGTCTGTGCAGGAATTGCTGGACCGCGTCGTGCGCCGCGAGGTCGATCCCGCCAGCGCGGCCGAGGAGTTGCTGGAGCGCCGGCGCAGCGGACTCTGACAGCGAGCCGGGGCCGCCTTCGCGCCCGCAGTTGACTGTACGTGGGCGGACGGTTACCTTCGCAGCATCATGGTGTGGGCGGCAGGAGCCGTGCGATCCGGCTCGGTGGCGGGCTTCGGCCTCCTGCTGTGCGTGTGCGCCACGGCGTTGCTCGCCGGGGCGAGCGGGCCGCAGCCGCAGATCGGGAGCCTCGCTCCTCCGGCGCCGCCCCTGCTGTTCGTCCCCAACGAGGCACAGCGTGACGAAAGCGTGCGCTTCTATGCGGAGGGCTCGGACTACGGCTTCTACTTCGCGCGCGACCGGATCGTCATCTCGCTGGTGCGAGGCGCACGTGCCGCCACCCTGCAATTGCGCTTCGAGGGCGCGAACCGGCAGGCGGCTCTCGCGCCCGCCGAGCGCAGCACCGCGCGCGTCCATGACCTGACGGCGCCCGGACGCCCCATGCATCTACCGACCTATGAGGCGGTCGCCTACCGCGACCTGTGGCCGGGCATCGACCTGGTGTTCAGAGGCGCGGGTGGAACGCTCAAGTACGAGTTCGTCGTGCATCCCGGGGCGAGTCCGCACAGCATCGACCTCGCCTATCGCGGCGCGCAGCGCCTGACTGTCGCATCGTCGGGCGCGCTGCTGGTCCACACACCCGCGGGCATCGTGCGCGACTCCGCGCCGCGCACGTATCAGCGCGTCGGTAGCACCCGGGTCGACGTCGCGAGCCGGTACACCCTGCGCGGTCGCACCTCGTACGGCTTCGCGCTTGGCGCCTACGACCGGGCGCGCCCGGTCGTGATCGACCCGGGGCTCGTCTACTCCGGGTCTTCGCTGGGCGTCGCGAACGGGATCGCGGTCGACGATCACGGGTCCGCGTACGTGACGGGTGAGACCGGCGGAGCCTTTCCGATTACCCCCGGCGCCTTTGATCCGGGCCCGCGCGATTGCTGTGCGGGGTTCGTGGCGAAGTTCAGCCCCGACGGCTCGGACCTCGTCTACTCGACGTACGTCACTTCGCACACACGCGTCACCCGCCCGTTCGACATCGCCGTCGATGCCAAGGGCAGCGTGTACATAACCGGCGACACCGGGGAAGGCTTTCCGACCACGTCCGGCGCCTATGACACCACCTTCAACGGCGAGTTCGACGCGTTCGTGGCGAAGCTCAGCCCGGACGGATCGCGCCTCGAGTATTCGACCTTTTTGGGCGGCACCGGGTACGAGACGACCTGGGGCGTTGCCGTCGACGGCGCCGGGGCGGCCTATGTCATGGGCAATGTGCTGTCCGATGACTTCCCGACCACTGCGGGCGCGTTCGATCGCACGGCTCGCCCCCACGACACGTTCGTCGCCAAGCTCGACCCGTCCGGCGCATCGCTCGAGTACTCGACGATGCTGTGGAGCTCGTCGTACGGGGTGGGAGCCGGCATCGCGGTCGACGCGGCAGGGAGCGCCTATGTCACGGGCCAGGAGATCTTCGAGGACGTGGTGACCACGCCGGGCGCGTTCGACACGGAGGGCCCCGGGCAGTTCGAGGCGCCGGACGACGCGTTCGTCACCAAGCTGCGCCCGGATGGCTCGGGCCTCGCGTACTCGACGTACCTCGGGGGGACCGGGTACGAGCGCGGTCCCAGCATCGATGTGGACCCGGCAGGTTCTGCGCACGTGGTCGGAAGGACGGACTCGGCCGACTTCCCGACGACCGAGGACGCCCTCGCGCGGAGCCTCGACAGGGAGCCCGGCGGGTTCGGGAGCGACGCGTTCGTCACGACCCTGAGCCCCGACGGGAGCGCGCTCGAGTACTCGACCTACCTCAACGGCACCGAGAGCGGCGTCGATGTGGCGGTGGCGCCGGACCGCGGATCCGTCGTGGCCGGCTTCACGCAATCGCCCGAGCTCCCGGTGACCGCGGGTGCGGCCGACAGCTCACTCACCGGCAGGTACGACGCCTTCGTGGCGCGACTGTCCGCGGAAGGGGCGCTCGAGTACGCGAGCTATCTCGGAGGAAGCGATACGTCCGGCGGCTCCCCGGAGCGTGCGGTGGCCGTCGCGACGGACGGCGACGCGAGCGCCTACGTGGTCGGCTACTCGCTCGCCCCGGACTTCCCCAGCACGCCGGGCGTTTTCAGCCCATACACGCTCGGCAGCTTCCTCGCGAAGCTGGCCACGAGCTCGGCCCCGGCGAGCGTCGCCCTCGACCCCGGTCAGTCCACCAACACGCTTGGCCAGTCCCACTGTGTGACGGCGACGGTGCGCGACCCGGCCGGCGATCCCGCCGGGGACGTCGCCGTCGTGTTCGAGGTGACCGGCGCGAACAGGGCACGCGCCACCGAGCGCACGAATGCCGCGGGTCGCGCGACCTTCTGTTATTCGGGCGAGCTTCCGGGCATCGACCGGATCACCGCCTTTGCCGACTTCAACCCGGAGAACGGGCAGCGCGACGCCCTCGGGTTTCCCGCCGAGCCCAGGGGGGAGGCGGGCAAACGGTGGGAGCTTCCCGCGGGGTGTGACGCGAAGGTGGCGGGCTCGGGCACGTTCGTCGCGGCCAACAACGATCGCGCCTCGCTCCAAGTCTCCGCTCGCTCGACGCCTGGCACGACGAACGGCTTCGTCCGGTACCGCGACCGCGGGCCGGCGCAGCCGTTCGACCTGCGGGCGGAGGTGACGCACATCGCCTGCGACGGCAGCGGTGGTGTGATCCTGTTCGGGCTCGCGGACGAGTTGCCGTTCCGTGTCGAAGTAGGCCCCGGCGGGGTGCGGGTCCTCGTCGATGCGGTGTACGACTCGGGGCGCCGGCCGCTCAGGAACGGGAGGCTGAACGTGCGCTAGCAGCCGAGCTGGCGGGCAATCACCATCTGCTGCACCTCGTCGGTGCCCTCGCCGATCGTGAGGATCTTCGCGTCGCGGTAGAAGCGGCA
>JBKJXG010000007.1:0-8245 GCA_046716525.1 Solirubrobacterales bacterium | reverse complement strand
CGACGAGGCACTCGCCTCCAAGTTGGTCAGCGAACGCGAGATGGTCGTCGAGCTCGAGCAGCCGCAACTGGGAACCGTGCGGCTGCTCGGCCACCCCGTGAAGTTCTCGCGCACGCCGGCGGACGCGACCCGTGCCGCCCCGGCGCTCGGCGAGCACACGGCCGAGGTTCTCGCCGAAGCAGGCTTGGGCCGCCAGGAGATCGAGGATCTGATCGCCGGCGGCGCCGTCGCCGGGCCCAGCGGTGGGCCGGCTGAGGCGAGGTTCCTCTCCTGATGAGGCAGCAGCCCGCTTCAGGCTATGCCGCCTCGGAGGCCGGGGTCGAGGAGGCGGTGGGGAGTGGCCTGCTGAAGATTTCCGAGATCGCCGAGCGATCGGAAGTGCCGGTGGCGACGGTGCGCCACTACCTGCGCGAAGGGTTGTTGCCCGAGCCGGTCCGGACCTCACGCAACATGGCCTACTACCCGCCTGAGTTCGTCGAGCGGATCAGGCTGATCAAGCAGCTTCAAGAGGAGCGGTTCATGCCGCTGCGGGTGATCCGCGAGTTGCTCGACTCGGCGGGCGGCGACGTCGAGCAGCTACGTGCACTCGCCGAGACGGGCGACTTTCTCGTCGCACGCGCGCTCGTGCCGGAGCAGCAGGTGACGCCGGAAGCGGAGATTCTCGAGCGCTTCGAGATCCCCGAGCGAGCGCTGCGCCGGCTCTCCGAGCTCGGCGTGCTCACACCTGGCCCGAACGGTTACCCCGCCAGCGACGTGCGGATAATCGAGGCGATCTCGCGGTTTCGCGCGGCTGGCTGGAACGAGACCACCGGCTTCGGTGCGCGCGACGTCGCCAGGTTGATGCAAGGGCTCGAGCCGGTGATCGCGGACGAGCTCCGTCTCCTGATCGAGCGCTTCTCGGCGCTTGACTCCGAACGTGCCGGTGATCTGGTGGAGCACGGCGCAGCACCGTTCCCGGCGCTGATCGGAGCTCTGCACGCGAAGCTTCTCACCGCCGAGCTCGAGCGCAACCGCGGCGTTTGAGCCGGCTACCGCAGCGTGTCGTTCGCAGCGTGGTCGGTCGCGATCGTCGCCAAATGCCCGATGACCGTCGATACCGAGTCGGGCCTTTCGTCGCCATCGTCGAAGCGCACCGGTTCCTCAGCTTCGACGGCGACCTCGTATGCGAAGCAATCGGCGCAGACGGCATCTTGCGGCGCGACATCAATCGCGTCGAACTCGGCGGCCTTCGACCCTCGTCGGCGAGCTGGATCACACGAAATCGCGCCTTTGCTTACAAGGGGCAAGACGACGGACCCCGCGGCAATGGGGCCCGTCGTCGCCACTCAGAGAGGGATCCGGACCATGCCGCTGATCTGCGGTGACCCGAGGCCTGGGGGAGGTCTCGGGTCAGGTCGATCCCATCCAGGCCGTACCCCGCGCCCGCCGTGGCAAACACGGACGTCCCGCTAACCTTGGCCGTACGGCCCAAGGGACCGACTCAAGCAGGGGTCGGACACTAGCCAGGACCCCCCGAGCGAAGTGGAGCGCCCTTGTCAGCCGTGCAGCCTGAGTCCTCCGGCGTTAGCCGCCGCAAAGGCCTGGACCGTGCCCAGGAGAGCGATCTGCTGCGGCGCTACGCGGAGAGTCGCTCGCCGCAGCTGCGCGAAGAGCTCGTCATACGGTTCACGCCGTTCGCGCGCTCGCTGGCGGGTCGCTATCGCGGCCACCGTGAACCCTTCGACGATCTGCTGCAAGTCGCCAACCTCGGCTTGCTGAAGGCGATCGACGGGTTCGATCCCGAGCGCGGCAGGCCGTTCGTCGCCTACGCCACGCCGACGATCCTTGGTGAGCTGCGCCGACATTTTCGCGATCACGTCTGGACGGTGCGCCTGCCTCGCAGTCTCGGCGAGACGACGATGCGCGTTGACGCCGCGATCACCGCGCTCTCGGAGGAGCTTGGCCGTTACCCGGCGCCCGCCGAAATCGCCGAACGCCTCGAAATCACGATCGAGGACGTGCTCGAGGCGCTCGAGGCCGGCCACGCTCGGCGCACCGTCTCGCTCGATGCGCCGCGGATCGGCGACGAGGAATCGACGGCGACGGTCGAGACGATCGGCACCAGCGAAGCCGGCTACGACCGTGTCGAGGCCCAGCTCGCGTCGGAGGCTGCGGAGATCGACGAGCGTGAATGGCAAGTGCTGCGCATGCGCTTCGGGGAGGACTTGAGCCAGCACGAGATCGGCGCCAAGCTCGGCATCTCGCAGATGCAGGTCTCGCGGATTAGCCGCAGGGCTCTGTGGAAGTTGCTCAATGCTGTCCAGGGCGATGCGGGCAACGGGGATCCCGTGCCGGCTTCGACGGCCCGTCCCCGAAACCGGGAGGAGAACCCGCCCGGGGTATCTGAAACAACGGTTACGTGAGCCCTGGCGGGTATCCCAAAGAGAGACGAGACACCGCAAACCCGACGACCTCGACGCATTCAACGCGAAGCTCGTCGAGGAAATCTCCGAAGGCGAGCACGCTCGCCAGCGTGGGGCCACTCTCGCTTCCTGACCAGCGGTGAAGACGGCCGGGTCGTCGGCGATCAGCCGGCGGCCCGAGATCCGTCGAGCGCTGCGATCGCTTCGTCGCGGGTTTCGAACAGGCCGACCGCCTGATCGATCCCGGTCAGCTCCAACAGGCGCCTGACGTCCGCGTCGACGCAGCAGACACCGAACAGGCGGTGATCTTCGAGGAGGGTGCGCTTGGCTTCGACGAGCAGGCTGAGGCCCGTGGAGTCGATGAAGCTGCAGTCGCTGAGATCGACGAGGACCGAGCCACTCTCCGCGCCAAGCACGGTGGACAGGACGGATCTCAGCTCACTGGCCGTGCTTTGATCGAGTTCGCCGTCGATACAAACGGTGTGCAGGGAGCCCTCGGTTTGGGCGTCGATCTTGAACGGCGTGTGCATCTAGATGTGATCTTATCTTCTAAACCGTGGCCGCCTCGACGAGGGGCCGCTGCGACAGCAGTTCGACGACGGTTACAGTGAATCGTTACGACGTTCTAGGGAGTGGGACGACGGTGCCAATGCAAGGGTGGATCGCCAGATTGCGCGAACTTGGCCTGACCGGGACGGCTCGGCTTGCGACCGATTCCGCCGGCTTGCTCGTCGCCCTTTCGGTGCTCGCCTTCTGCGTCGTTGCCGACATCCTGCTCGGCAACGAGTCGGCGGCGCTCGTTGGCACTTATGTGGCCGCGCCGTTCGTCGCCGCGCTACTTTCAGGGCCGAAGGCCACCGCGTTGGTCGGCGTGCTCGCCGTCGGCGCCGCGGCGGCCAGTCCGTCGTGGAACGTCAACACCGAGTTCGCCGACCAGGTGGTACGACTCGGAGTCATCCTCGCGGGCAGCGTCTTCGCCGTTGGCGGTTCCTGGCTGAGGACGCGAACCTACGGGCGCACCGAGCGTCTCGAACTGCTCGACTCGGTCGGTGCGATCGCCGACGGGTCGCTGCCGCTCGCCGAGACGTTGCGCCGCGTGACCGAGGTGATGGTGCCGGCCTTCGGCGACATCTGCATGGTCGACGCTGTCCACGACGGCCGCAGTTCGCGCCTCGCGGCGCGCGCCCACGGTCGCGAGGACGCCGCGGTGATCGGGGAGCGCATGTATCACCGCTCGCCCGACTTGCCGAGCTGGCTGATCGACGTCGAGCGTTCGTGGCGCGATATCCCACGCTGGCGGTCCCGGCTGCGCGACGAGGAAATCCGCCGCATGGCCGAGTCGCCGGAAGACCTCGCGTTCCTGCGAACACTCGGGCTGCGCTCCTCGATCGTCGCGCCGATCAGAGCACGCGACCGCAATCTCGGTGCGCTGACTCTGCTCAGCGCCTGGTCGGAGCGCCGCTACAGCGCCGCCGACGTCAGATTCGCTCAGATCCTCGCCAGCCGCATCGGTCTCGCGCTCGACAACGCCGGCCTCTTCTCCGACCTCGAAAGCGTCGAGCGGCGCATGGACACGGTGATGTCGATCCTCGACGAAGCCGTGGTCATCCACAACGTCGACGGCGAGCTCGTCTTCGCCAACCCAGCCGCTGCTCGCAGCCTCGGCTACGAGACCTCCGAGCAGGCTATCTCGACGCCGAAGGCGATCAGCGAGCGGTTCACCATCCGAGACGAGGCGGGAAAGGAAGTCGCCTCGGATGCTTTGGCCGGGCGCGCGGCGCTGCCCGGCGCCGAGGTCGAGCCGGTGACGCTGCGAGTCACCGACCGCGTCGGCGGTCGCGAGCGCTGGATGCGGACGAAGGCGCGGGTGATCGAGGGGACGCAGGGCGAAGCGCTGTACTCGGTGACCGCGATCGAGGATGTCACCGACGTCAAGCGCGCCGAGTTCTCCCACCGCCTGCTGGCGCGAAGCGGGGAGCTGCTCTCGCACTCCACCGACTACCGCCGCACGCTCGACCGTGTACCTCACCTGGTCGTTCCGGAATTTGCCGACTGGTGCGCCGTGGAGATGCCGGAACCGGGGTCGAGGCTTCGGCGTGTCGCCAGCGCCCACCGTGACCCGACGATGTTCGAGCGAGCCGAGCGCATGCGCGAGCGCTACCCCGTATTCGCTGACGACGACGCGCCTGTCGGCGTTGTGATGAGAACCGGGGTGGCGCAGCGCTTCGATCTGACGGAAGAGCAGCTGAGCTCGATCGCCACCGACGATGCTCACCTCGAGGAGCTGCGAGCACTCGCGATTCGCTCCTGCGTAATCGCGCCGATGAGCGCCGGTGGCGCCGTCGTCGGTGCGCTGGTCCTGGTCAACCACGAAGGCTCGCGCGCCTTCGACGACGAGGACCTCGCGGTCGCGGTCGAGCTTGCTCAGCGCGCGGCGCTGGCGATCGAGAACGCGCGCTTGGCGGAGGAGCGCACGCGCGTCGCGGACGCTTTGCAGCGAGAGCTGCTGCCGCCGAGCCTGCCGCGGATGCCGGGCTGGCAGGTCGCGACCATGTACGAGCCCGCAGGTGAGATCAACCAGGTCGGCGGGGACTTCTACGAGGTTTTCCCGGTCGACGATGGCTGGGCGGTGGTCCTCGGCGACGTTTCCGGCAAGGGCGCCGCCGCAGCCGCGCTCACCGCCGAGGCGCGTCACACCATCCGCACCGCAGGCGTCTTGTCCGACGATCCACGCCGAGGTTTCTACCTGCTCGACGAGAACCTGCGTGAACGCGACGACGCGGCCCTGTGCTCGGCGGCGATGGTCGTCGTGCCGGCCGATCCGACGCGCAGCTCCGAGGTGACCGTTTATCTAGCCGGGCATCCCCACCCGATGCTGATGCGAGGCGGTGAGGCGACGCCCGTGGGCGACCCGGGTCCGATGCTCGGTGTCGTCGACGACCCTGTCTGGGACGGCGTCACGGTCAGGATCGACCCCGGCGACCAACTCGTTCTCTACACCGACGGGGTGATCGAAGCTCGCGGTCGCGACGGCGAACGTTTCGGCGAGGAGAGGCTTCGCGACGGGCTTGCCGGGAGCACGACCCCCGACAGCGCCGTCGAGCAGGTTCGAGGCGCGCTCGACGGCTTCGGGGCTGAGGGCCGCCAAGACGACGCTGCGGTGGTCGTCGTGCGCCGCCGGCCGGCGGCGGGCGCGTCGGCTCGCCGCCTCGGCACGGTCAGTACTCCCGCCGACCACTCGCGATGAACGAGAGCGCGCGCGTCCCGGCGCTGATCGCGCTCGGTGGCTCGGCGATCGCACTGCTCTCGATTCCGTTGCTGGCGGCGTCGGGGCGCCCGTTTCTCAGCTTCGATTCACTGAGCCCGTGGCTCGTGACGTACGCGGTCGGCCTTTTCGCTGCTCTGTTCGCTGCTCCGTTTGCGATCCATCGTGGCCTCGGTGGCCTGCTCGAGGCAGACGCGCGGTGGGAGCGCGCCATCTTGTGGTGGGCGGCGCTGACCGGCGCTGTGCTCGCCGTCGCAGTTCTCGCCGGGCTCGCTTCTGACTTCGATGCCGACTCCGTCGCAGGCGCGATTGCCTTGGTCACGGTCGCCGAGTCCGTGCTCGTGCTGGCCACCGTACTCGTCTGGATCATCGACGGCTAGACGTTGTAGATTGACTGGTCAGTCAGTCGTCGGTCGAGCCGAGGAGAGGGCTCTCCAACAGCATGAGCTTGCGCGTCGCCGCAATTCAACTGAACTCCACTGCCGACAAGGCGGGCAACATCGACGCCGCCGCGCGGCTGGTCGCGGCAGCCGCCGCCGACGGCGCCACGCTCGTCGTGCTGCCCGAGAAGTGGAACCTTCTCGGCCCGGCGGATGAGCTCGGTCGCGGCGCGGAGGAACTGCAAACGGGGCAATCGATCGACGCCGCGCGAAGCTGGGCGCGCGAGCTCGAAATCACCCTGGTCGCCGGCAGCATCGCCGAGCGCGTGGACGCCGAGCAGCGCCTTTTCAACACTTCGTGCGTGATCGATTCAGATGGCGAGATCGCCGCCGTCTATCGCAAGATTCACATGTTCGACGTCGAGGTCGGCGGCGTTTCCTACCGCGAGTCGGAGCATGAGCAGCCCGGCGAGGAGATCGTCGAGACCACGATCGCCGGCGTCGAGCTCGGACTGACCATCTGTTACGACGTGCGCTTCCCCGAGCTCTACCGGATCCTTGCCGTGCGAGGTGCGACTGTGATCGTCGTGCCGGCGGCGTTCACCACGACGACCGGGCGCGACCATTGGGAAGTCCTGCTGCGCGCACGGGCAATCGAGAACCAGGCCTTCATGATCGCGCCCAACCAGTCCGGCAAGGCCCCGCCGCACTACGACTCCTACGGACACTCGATGATCATCGGCCCCTGGGGGGAAGTGCTCGCCGTCGCCGCCGACGGTGAGGGGTTCGTCTGTGCCGACCTCGATCTCGATCGTCAGGAGGAGATCCGCAGCTCGTTGCCGTCGCTCGCCAACCGGCGCCCGCAGGCGTATCGCTGGGAAGTCGAGACATCCGTCTGATGGCTAAAGCGCCGCCGATCGACCGCCGCCGCCAGATCCTCGACGCCGCCGTGCAAGTCATCGCTCAGCAGGGCTTTCACGCCTGCCGTGTCTCGGATATCGCTCGCGAGGCGGGGGTCGCACACGGGCTCATCTATCACTACTTCGACTCCAAGGACGAAGTTCTCAACGAGCTCTTCGTCGAGCGCTGGTCGTTGCTGCTGGCCGCGATCGGCGAAATCGACATGAGGCCGATTCCGCCGCGCGAGAAGCTCGATGCGGTCGCCGGCTTCATCATCGATTCTTATCACCACGATCCCGAGCTGATGAAGGTGATCATCGTCGAGGTGACAAGAGCCGCGAACTCGTTCGGGCGCACCCATCTGCCCGAGATCCGCAAGGCCTACGACTTGATCGCAAAAATCGTTCGCGATGCGCAGGAACAGGGCGCGTTCCGCGACGACGTCGACGCTGATTATGCCTCGATGTGGTTCTACGGGGCGATCGAGCAATTGCTCTCGGGCTGGGTCTTCGAGCTGATTCCCGAGGCCGACGGCGAGTACGACCGCGCTCGGGTGATGGTGGTCGAAACGATCTGCGGCGGGCTCGAGCGCGGCGCTGGGGCGAGCCCATGAACGGCTCTGGATGATTTACTGCGCCTTCGCGGTGAGTAGCCGCTCGAACGGGTAGGAGCTGGGCCGTGGACAACGAAATCGTCAAACGCTTGATCTGGACTGGCCTCGTGGCCGGCACCGGCGCGCTCGCGAGCGTCGTCGCCGTGCGCGCTTCGGCGCTGATCTGGAAGCGCCTCTTCGACGAGGACCCGCCTGAATGAACTACCAGCCGCCGCCCGATCGCCAGCAGGAGGACCGCTCTGTCGGCGAGATGGTCTTCGACGTCTCCGAGCGCGTTTCGACGCTGGTGCGCGAGGAGATCGCGCTGGCGAAGGCCGAGATCACCGAAAAGGTGACAAAGCTCGTCAGGGGCTCGGTCGTCGGCATCGTCGCCGGGCTCTTCGCCTTCCTCGGCCTGATCTTGCTGATGCACTCGATTGCCTGGCTGCTCAACGAGCTCTTCTTCGGAGACAACCTCTGGGCCGGCTTCCTGATCGAGGCGGTGATCTTCTTCGTCGTTGCCGGCGTCGCCGGTTACGTTGCCTACAAGGCGTTGCTGGCCGGTGCCCCGCCGACCCCGGACCTCGCGATCGAGGAGGGTCGTCGTATTCGCCAGACACTCGAGTCCTCGACCACGCCGGCGGCGAAGGAGCCGGTCATCCCGGCGATGAAGGGACCATCGGGCCCGCCCGTCAGGGGACCAGGC
>JBKJXG010000006.1:0-4189 GCA_046716525.1 Solirubrobacterales bacterium | reverse complement strand
TCCCCCCCCACGACGGCGTCGGGACGCCGAGATGTAATGCGAGCCCATCACCAGTCAGCCGCGCGAGCCGTCGGAAGAAGGCGAGGCATTGCTCCGCGTCCACGAGTCGGAGCGACGGATCCGCGGGAGGACTGGCGAGACTCATTCGAACCGCTTGCAACGCCGGGACTTCCGGAAGCATCGCGTGCCCGTGCGCAATCGCGTGGCGTACTCGTAACCACTCGTTGATCCGTTGATCAGCGTTAGTGGGCAACCACGTCACGATCCCCTGGCCTTGTCCGCCTCTCTGTGTCCACGTCCAGTGTGGTCGCGGATCGAACCCGGCACCGATCAGGAGCCGCCTCGTGTTCTCGGCGTTCGGCGTGGCGAAGTCAGCGACCTCCTTCTTCACTCTGCCCGCGAGGACTGCGTAGCTAGCCGCGGATAGCGGGCTTCCTGCGGCAGGGGCGCTGAGGTCGACGCATGCCAATGTGTAGTCCTGGACAATCGCCTGCCAGCTCGCCACCGCCAGCACGACGACGGCGCGGTTGATCGAAACCTCCTCGTCTCGACGCCCTCTCGCTGGCCCGCCGTGTCCCCGGTGAACCGTGATCAGGTTGTCGCAGTGGCGCATCGCGCGCAGGAAGTTCGCGGCTGCTTCGTCTAGGAGGGATTGGCGAAATGGGCTGGCTACACCAAGCGGCCGAGCCGCTGAGCGGCGACCAGGTAAGCATCGGCGTAGGCGCGACGACCGATCGAGATGATCTCGACAGCAGTCGGCCGATCATTGTTCGGGGTCAGCCGATAGACGATCCGCCATCGTGGGGGCACATCGTCGCGCTCGTCAAAATAGATCTTCCAGCAGTCCGAGAGATCGCCCATCGTCGGGTGATTTCGCAGCGGGGTCCCGTGGTAGGGGTGCTGCTTCAGACGAGTGAGGTAGCGAAACGCTTCCAGGCGTAGAGCCTCGTATGGTAGCGCCGCGAAGTCTGCCCGCTGCTCCGGGCCGAGCTTGACAGAAAGATCAGGCTTTGAAGTGGGCGGGGTCATACCCCTGCTCGCGGATGAAGTCGTCCAACTCCATCCGGCCGCCCGCGTCCCGCTGGTCGCGTGCTCGAATTTCGAGCGCAATCATTAGGTCGTCGGCGTGGTCGAGCGCCGCTAGATATGCGGCACGCGCCTCGTCCGAGATTGGGTAGTCCGACGTACGAGTCGCATTGTCAGGCGCTTCGAGCAGAGGCCGATCTTCACTAAGAGTCTGTGGGGTCATCGTCGCGCGCCTCCTTCGGCATCGCTTTCTGAGCGTAGCTCTTCCAGTTGTCGGTCAGAGCGTCGATCAGCTGTGTAACGAATAAGGGTGAGACGGAGACACGGGAAACGACGATGCCTCGTCCCGGCGGCGGAGCGCTCGATTCGAGCCGGACGAAGTCCATGGTGAATTCATGTTCGCTGTGACTCACCTGCGCCCAATTCGCCCAAACGCCCGCCATTTGAGAGGGGTCCATGAAGATCTGTGGCGGTTCAAGAGCCTCGCTCTCGTTGGGTTCGCCATTAGGTTCGCTGCTCATCGGTCGCATCCTACGTCGTCCGATGCCAACGATAGAATTCTCCTGCAAATTTTAATAAAAAGCTTTTCCGTAGCAGACCTATAAGCCGGATTCTTCGTCCCACACATCGTCAAGTCGCGTAATTCGGCTCAACCATGCGGCTCCGTCGGAATCCGCGACATCGCAGAAGGCCGCCAAAGGGTGTCCTCGTGATGCACCGGTGATGCCCAGCCGCTGTTGCCGTTGCCAGCAACGCCAACCACCGCTTCTTTTAGCCCTCAGTACCCTGGCTCGCCGCCGCCGCCGCCGGCTTCGGGCGCCCGGCCCGCCGCTGGCGCTCGTTCTGACGTTGCTGGCGGGCATCGGGCCAAGGGTTTGGTACCAAAAGACTCGTCCCGAACTTGCCAGCACCGCCGGGGGTCGTGGCCGGCGGCAGGAGAGCCCCGCCGCCGGCAGTTTTACCTCAGGCGGGTGCGCCCTTTTTGAGCTGGCCGCGCACCGCGCCGGTCGGGTAGGAGGCGTTGTGTACGTTGACGTAGTAGCCCTTTGGGTTCGCGAGGATCGCGTCCATGACGGGCTTCGACGTTGTCGTGCAGCCCGTGCGGGCGAAGGAGGTTCCAAGCGGCACGACAATGCCGCCCGCCACGCCCGCTGGGCCGACGTGGATGTGTGCTGCGGTCGGAGTTGCGCTCAGACCGTCCTTCGGCGTCAGCTTGAGCGCGCTGAATGCCCAGCACACCTTCAGTGTCTTTGCGTTCAGGCGGATGACGGCGTGGCCGCGGTCGGCGGTGTTCGCCTGCGGGACTTCGTTCGCGCCGGAGAGCTTCGCGACGAGTGCGCGGCCGCCGGTGCCGTTGGATCCCGGCGTCGTCGGCTTACCGGCGAGTGCAGCCGGACTCGCGACCAACGCGAGCGAAATCAGGACTACGAGCTTCTTCATTGGGTGTTCCTTTCTCGATGTGTCGGGCGATCGGGTTGGATCGCCCCTCGCCCGGATTAGCTGAGGATCGTGTTGCTGAGGCCTGGCACGTAGCAGCTTCCGACCTGCGCCTGCCCGAGGGTGACCCGGACGCGGAGGCCTCCGCGGATCGAGGAGCGGAAGGAGGCGCCGGTGATCACCGTGGGAGCGACACCGGTCGAGTTCGCCTTTAGGAGCACGGTCCTGACGGCGACCCAGCGACGCAAGGTGCTGTTGTAGCGCTGGAAGCTGGCGTACTTTCCGACGAAGCTTGTCGCGCCGAGCACACGCAGCGAGTAGCGGCGCGGTGCGACCCTCGCGAGCTGGAGGCGCGGCCGGACGCGGACGGTGAGGACGCTACTCGTCACGGCCTTGGACTTCGTCGAGTACACGGTGTTCAGCAACGGCTTGACGGTCGCGCTGTAGGCGCCGCCTGTCGTTGTCTGCACTGTCGCGGTCTTCGTGGCCGAGGGCGCGCCGCACTTCTGTGCGAGGACGTCGACGTTCTCCCCTGTCTGCTGGGTCGAGAGCTTCCCCGCGAGCACGACCTGGCTCCCGTAGATGACGAGAACCGGCTTCGCGGTCAAGCTGAGCGAAGCGGGAGCCGCGGTGACCGTGACGGTGCCGCGGAAGGTGTTGCCCTTCGCGTTCGGGTCCGAGTAGGTGAAGTTGCCTGCGCTCTGGAACGTGCAGCTGCCGTTGACGCCCGGCGCCAACACGAGCGGGTTCGGCGAGCAGGTCACGCCGGTCGTGGATTTGAACGTGACCTGATGGACGATGCTGTCGCTGTTCGTGAACTGGACGGTGTCGCCCTGGCCGATCGTCACCGAGTTGGGGACATAGCCGTTCTTCGTGATCGTCACCGTCACTGTCTTGGCCGCAGCAGAACCAATCACCACGGCGAGCGCCGTAGCTGCGGCGAGCAAAATCATCCTGCGCATCAATCTCTCCTTTATTAAGGTCTGCGCGCCCCGCGAGCGTCATGGTCGACGCTCGTGCTCGGGAAGAGAGAGATTCTCTCGGGCGCGCTCACCTTGGTAGATGCGGTAGCGAGCGGTTCTTGCGCGGTTTCGCAGAACACTTACAAGTGCAGAACACTTACAAGTCGAGTGCGCGGTCCGTCCTCGATCCGTGGTCAGCAGCACCTGTCAGTCCGTAGGTGGGCACCCGCCGGAAGGCGGGCTGGGCGGAGCGCGGCTGGCTCGGAACGTAACCCACGCGGAGCGATCATCCTGCTCTCGATTGGCCCGTCGAGTTTCCGAGCGGTTCCCCAAACGAGTCGAGCCCTCCGCGAACGTGGCCCTAGCTTCGTAAGCAATCGTCTCTCTGGGGCTGGTTGTCGCTGCGAGCCGCGAACGATGATCCAGCTCCACCAAAGGGTTTGCACCGAACGCCGCTCCTAAGAATCGCCACGCCGCAGCGGTCGCGGCCGAAATCGTGATGCACGGGTGATGCCCTGTACGCCGACTAGAGACAGAAAAGCCCTGCAAGTGCAGGGCTTTTCCTTAGCGGGCCTCTAAGCCGGAGTGTCGTCAGGCGAACCCCAGCGGGAGCCCGACGGCTGCCAAAGGGAGGATCGAAGGAAGAACTGGCTGATTTCCTGCGGTTCTGCGCCGTCGAGCGCCGCCTGGCGCCGCTGACGTGCGCTGCGTACGAGCGTGACGTTTCGGCTTGTCTGGGTTACCTCGAGGGTCAGGGGTTCGAG
>JBKJXG010000005.1:0-2905 GCA_046716525.1 Solirubrobacterales bacterium | reverse complement strand
AGATCGAGCAGCGTGCGGGCGACGGACGTGACCGGGATGCGGTCCACCTCCGCCCGGTCGACCGGATCCAGCCGTCGCGCGCGATGCACGACGACCATGCCGCCCGGACCCCGGCGACCGTGGCCGGGCACCGTGACGTCGATGCGCGCAGAATCGGAGCGCAGCAGACCCCAGAGATCAGCCGCGCTCCGATGGCTCAGCACCGCGCCGGGCCGGCATGCCAGCACGGCGGCCAGCCGCCGCCCCTGGGCGGAGAGCACCGTGTGGCGGACGGCGTAGACACCGGCATGGACGACGTGCAGGCGGCCGCGCGCCACGCGATGGTCGATCGCTCCGCGGCCAAGGCCAAGCGATGCCAACTGGCATCGCGCCACCACGCCATACTGCCGGTTCGCCACCAACGCGATCTCCCGATCGAGTGGTTGACATCGACCATCCATTTCATGGTGGATCGCAACCACCTCGCTCATGGCGCCGAGGATCGCAGCGAAACGCGCGCGGGACCACGCGCGCGCGTGACGAATCAGTCTCGATCAGCCGCCGGGCGGCGCGAGCGTGAGCAGCACCGCGAGCCCGACCGACAGCGCGAGCATCACGCCCGTCAGCGCGCTCAGCAGCGCGCGGCGTCCATCCCTGGCCAAGATGCGAAATCCCATTGCGACCCTCCCTGTCCCGCGTCGCGCGGAACAGATCGATCGTAGCCGCGCGCAGCCGCGCCGGCCACTCTTAGGGCGTGGTGCGGGAGTCGATCGACTGGAGGAACTTGACGACGAGCGCGCGGTCCTTCGCGTTCGGCAGCTTGTCGGCCTGCTTGCCGTTCGCGGTGCGGTGCTTCACGTTCCCGACCACGCAGGCGAGGCTCTCGCACGCGCCGTTGTGGTAGAAGGGCGGCGACGCGTCGATCCCGAGCAGCGACGGGACGTTGTAGCCGATGCCCCGCGCGTCGCCGTTGTAGTCGGTGCCGAGCGCGTCCGGGGCCGCGCCGGCGACTCCCGCCGCGTTGAGCGCCTGGGTCGCCTTCTCGATGCCGCCGACGTTCGCGCCGAGCAGGTTTGCGCCGCCCTTGACGCCGAGGTTGAAGGACCCGATGTCGCGCAGGAACCGGCTCAGGTACTGCGCCCCGATGGGCGCACCGATCGTGGCCGGGGGAGTCGTCTCCGTGAAGATCTCGCCGGCCGCCGGGGGCGAGGTGAAGTCCTTGGTGCTGACCGTCCACTTGCCGCCCACGTGGCATGCAGCGCAGCCGGCCTGGGTGAAGAGCGTGCGGCCCTGGCTGATCTGCTTCTTGGTCAGCCGGTTGCCGGCGCTCTTGCTCGTGGACGGGCCGCGCGGCGTGCGCACCGCGAACTTCACCCACTCCCGCAGCGCGGTGAGACCCGGCACCTGGGTGGTGCTGCCCGGCAGGGTGACCGTGTGCTGCGGGCGGCCGCCGTTGGCCTTGGGGAACGAGTTGACGACGCACGGCGCCGAGTTGACGTTGCCGTCGTCGCCGACCAGCAGGCCGTGGTTCGGGTCGAGGGTGCTGGTCGCCGGCGGAGGGGCGCTGCACGTGAGCGCCGCCGCGAGCGCGCCCGGCCCCGAGACGTTGCGGATGTTGGCCTCGAAGTCCTCGACCTAGTCGAAGATCGCCGAGTAGTTGAGGACGCGCTGCTCGCTGCGGTTGCGCGGGTTGAACGTCGCGTTCAGCGGGACGGACTTGCGCGGGCCGACGCCGAACTGCCACACCACGCTGTCCGTGAGGCCCTTGAAGTGGCAGCTCGCGCAACTCTGCCAGCCCTCGCTCGACATGCGCTCCTGGTTGGAGGCGGCGGAACCGGCGGGCTTGTTGAAAAGGCCGCGCGAGGAGAAGAACAGCTCGCCGCCGACCGCGACGACCTCCTCGGTCGAGCCGGGCGCCGGCAGCGCCGCCGTGCGGATCACCTTGATCACGCGGTCGGTCGTGAGGTCGACGACCGACACGTTGCGCGACACGAAGTTCTGGACGTATGCGCGCGTGCCCTTCTTGTTGATCACGATGCCCTGCGGGTTCTTGCCGGCGTTCGCGCCCGCCGTCGCCGGGTTCGCCGGGTCGTTGAGGTCGACGTAGCGCGTCGTGTCCGCGTCGACGGTGTTCGTCAGCTTGCCGCTGCCGTCGACGTTCGCCTTCACGAGCAGGTCGCTGCCCGAGGACACTACGTAGGCCGCTCCCGCCCCGCTCTGCTTGGTGAACGCGATCGCCCACACGTTCGCGAAGAACAGCTTCTTCTTCGAGGGCTCGGGCTGGCGCGCGCCGAGGTGCAGGTTGATGAACTTCGCGGAGCCCGCGTCCGCCGTGGAGCCGCTCGCCGCCCCGTTCAGCACGCTCACGAACGCCTGCGTGTCGACGTTGAACCGCAGCGGCCCCGAGGGGGACGCGGCGACGTTCGGCAGGTATGCCTGATTGCCGCGCACGACGATGCTCTGCATCTGGTTCGGGAAGGCCGAGGTCGGGTCCGGCACGCCGTCGCCCGTCGCGTCGACCGTGAAGCCGGTCACCTGTGGCCCGATAGAGACCTTGGACTGCACGCGGTACTTGCGGATCTTCTTCGACGTGCTGCTCACGCCGATCCGGCACACGACCCCGGCCCGGCCGACGTCGCTGGCCTGCGCGCCGCCCGGCACGGTCCACGAGAAGAAGCCCGTCACCAGCAGCCGCTTGTTGTTCTTCGTGACCGCGAGGCCGCGTGGCTGGAAATGGCGCGTGCGGTCGGGATCGTTGCAGGCGCTGGTGCGGAGGTTCACGTGGCCGATCACCCCGCGCTTGCGGCGAGGCTTGGTGCCGTCGATCACCGTGATCGTGTCCTGCGCCGAGTTGGCGACGTAGACCCGCCGGCCGTTGGGCGACACGACCACGTTCCACGGCTCGGACCCGGTGACGATCTGCCCC
>JBKJXG010000004.1:0-4294 GCA_046716525.1 Solirubrobacterales bacterium | reverse complement strand
GCTCGATTGCGGCGGCGACGATACGTGCTGGGCCGATGCCGTAGCTGCCCATGACGATCGGGTGCTCCTTGCCTTCGGCATCGAGGTAGGTCGCGCCGAGGGGTTCGGAATAGCGGGTGCCGAGCTTAAAGATGTTGCCGACCTCGATCGCGTTCTCGATCTCGATCCGATCATCGCCCGGTGAGAGATCGCCGGCCTCGACCGCGCGAAAGTCGAGCTCCTCGAAACTGAAGTCGCGGCCGGGTTCGACCCCGATCAGGTGCGTGTCGAGGCGATTGGCGCCGGCGAAGTAGCCACTGCCCTCGATCGCGGCGTCCTTGATCACCGGCACCGAGGCTCCGACGGGACCGATGAACCCGGGGGGCCCGAGCTCGGCCTCGATCTCCTCACCCTTGGCCTGGCGAAAGTCGGCGCCGAGCGCGTTTCGCAGCTTGACCTCGTTGAGGCGGTGATCGCCACGAACCAGCGCCAAGACCATGCCGCGGCCCTCGACGATCACGGGCATCGCCTTCAAGGCGGCGCCCGCGGGCACGCCTAGGGCCCCGGCGACGTCCTCGACGGTGGTCAGCCCGGGGGTCGGCACCTCGCGCGGCTTGTCGAGCGCCGGCGGCAGCTCGATCGGCTGGGCGCGGGCTGTGGCGACCTCGACGTTCGCCGCGTAACCCGGTGCCAGCGCGACCTCGTTCTCGCCCGCCTCGCAGGGCGCCATGTACTCGTGGGCCCCACTGCCGCCCATCATCCCCACGTCGGCTTCAACCTCGTACCAGCGCACCCCGCTGCGGTCGAGGATGCGCTCGTAGGCGCGGCGGTTGAGCTCGTAGCTCGCGTCGAGGCCTTCCGCATCGCGGTCGAACGAATAGGCGTCCTTCATCGTGAACTCCCGCGTTCGCAGGACGCCGGCTCGCGGCCGCGGCTCGTCGCGCTCCTTGGTCTGGATCTGGTACAGCAGCTTGGGCAGCTCGCGGTAGGAGCGGATCTCGCGCGCCACGTGGTAGGTCAGCGCCTCCTCGTGGGTCATCGCGAGGACATGCGCAGAGCCCTTTCGATCCTCGAGCTTGAACAGCTCATCGATCTCATAGCGCCCCGTGCGCTGCCACGGCTCCGCGGGCTGCAGCACCGGCATCAACATCTCCTGGGCCCCGATCTCGTCCATCTCCTCGCGGATGATGCGCTCGACTTTGCTGACGACCCGGTAACCGGCCGGCAGCCAGGTCCACAGGCCGGCTCCGAGCTGGCGGATGAGGCCGGCCCTGACCATCAAGCGGTTCGAGACCGACTCCGCGTCAGCGGGGTCGTCGCGCAGGGTCGGCAGGAAGTACGTCGAGAGGCGGCTCATCGCGCGGCTGAGCCTAGATGACTGATTTCCGATTCAACGTACGGCCGCAGGCGAACACCTCGCACGTCTACGAAAGCCGCCCCGGACAGCGACTCAGGCCCGGGTGAATCGGCGCCCCGCCGTCGGCGAGGCGTCCTCATCCAACGCCGGGCGTTTGACCGGCTTGAGAAAGGGCTCGGCGGTGACGTCATTGCCTTCGGCCCGAGCTTTCTCGGCCTCGAGCTTGGCGATCCGCTCCGGCGTCAGCTCGCCGGCATTCTCCTCCTCGATGCGCTCGAGCCATTCGGCTCCCTCGGCGGCCTCGGTGTCATCGACCTCGACCGTGCCCCGGTCGAGTGACTTGTCGATTTCGGCGAAGAGCTCGTCGACGAGGCTGTCTTGTGGGACCTTTCGCAATGGCTTTCCGTGGGCGAAGATCAAGCCTTCGTTCTTGGCGCCGGTGATCCCGAAGTCGGCGTGTGAAGCCTCGCCGATCCCGTTCACCGCACAGCCCAGCACCGCCACCTCGATCGCCTCCTCATACGACTCCAGGCGTTGCTCGATCTCAGCCACGACCGAGTCCATGTCGAACTGCAGGCGGCCGCAGGTCGGGCAGGCAATCAGCACCGGACCGCGCTCGCGCAGCTGCAACGCCTTGAGGATCTCCCAAGCGACCTTGACCTCCTCCTCGGCGTGGAAGGTCGAGAGCGAGATCCTGATCGTGTCGCCGACGCCGTCGGCGAGCAGTGTTCCGAGGCCTACCGCTGACTTCAGCGATCCCGTCCACTTCGTCCCCGCCTCGGTGATTCCGAGGTGGATCGGGTACGGAATGCGATCGGAGAGCAAGCGGTTGGCGGCGATCGTGTTCGGCACGTTGGTCGACTTGATCGAGACCTTGAAGTTCTCGTAGTCGAGTGACTCCATCATCTCTACGAACTCGGCAGCCGCCGTGACCAAGGCCTCGACAGGGTTCGAGCGCTCGAGCTCGTGCAGGTGCTTGGGCAGTGAGCCCGAGTTGACGCCGATTCGCATCGGCACGTTCGCCTGCGTAGCCCTGACAGCGACCTCGGCGACCTTGTCCCGTCCGCCGATGTTGCCTGGATTGAGGCGGATGCAATGAGCCCCTGCGTCAATCGCCTTCAGCGCCAGGGTGTGGTTGAAGTGGATGTCGGCGATGATCGGGATCGGCGACCGCTTGACGATCTCCTTCAGCGCTACGGCGTCTTCGTCGCGCGGCACGGCGCAGCGAACAAGGTCCGCGCCGGCGTCGGCGACCTTGTGAATCTGCTCCATCGTCGCCTCGAGGTTCGACGTCTCGGTCTTCGTCATCGTCTGGACGACGACCGGCGCGCCGCCGCCGATCGGGATCCCACCGACGAATATCTGGCGCTTCGAAGCCATACACCCATTGTGACAGCGGACCGTTGCTCGAATCCCCTAAGCCTCGTCCGCGGTTAACCGGGTTGTCGCGCCGCGCTACCGCGCCCGCACCGGCCCCAGCCGAGATCGCGTATACGGGGACCCTCCGGGGGTAGGCTCGTTCAGCGAGAAATCCTATCCAAAAGGGAGTACGAGGTCCTCGCCTATCGGACGCCCGGCGACTGAGGCCAAGTCGGCGTTTCAACGTTTTTTCAGACGAGTTCGGAGCGGCTCGACTCGAGTCCAGATAGAGGCCCTCAGTCGCCGTACAGATCCTCGATCTCGTCGGCGTATTTGGCGTCGATCGGCTTGCGCTTGAGCTTCATCGTGGGCGTCAACTCGTCCCCGCCCGGTGTCCAGTCGGTCGGCAGTACCTTGAACTTCTTGATCTGCTCGACCCGCGCCATCTTCGCGTTGGCCTCGTCGACGCCCGCCTGCACCGCTGACAGCATCTCCTCCTCGCCGGCGAGCTCCTCGACCGGCTTGCCCTCGTGGCCGTTCTGCTTCGCCCACACGGGCGCGAAGTCAGGGTCGAGCACGATCAGCGCGACGTTGTAGGGACGCTTGTCGCCAATTGCCACCGCCTGTCCGATCAGCGGGCTCGAGGACTTCAGGTGCGCCTCGATGTTCGCCGGGGACATGTTCTTGCCGGCGGCGTTGATGATCAGCTCCTTCTTGCGATCGACGATCTTGAGATAGCCGTCTTCGTCGAGCTCGCCGATATCGCCTGTGGAGAGCCAGCCGTCATCGTCGATCGTCTCGGCGGTCTTGTCGGGCAGGTTGCGATAACCCGGCATGATCGTGTCGCCCTTGACCAGCACCTCGCCGTCGTCGGCGAGCTTGATCTCGAGTCCCGGCAGCGGCGGGCCAACCGTGCCGAGCTTGATCTTCTCTGGCGGGTTGACCGTTGTCGCACCGCAAGTCTCAGACATGCCCCAGAGTTCGCCGATCGGAACCCCGATCGCGTGAAAGAAGGTCAACACCTCGACCGGCGTTGGCGCTGCTCCGACGTTGACGGCGATTGCCTCATCGAGGCCAAGCGCGGTGCGCAGATGCGAGAACATTGCTTCGTCGGCAGCGGCCACGCCGGCCGCGAGCTCTTCGGGCACCTCCTCACCGGCCTGTTCCAGCCGCCCCTTCTTCAGCGCCGCTTCGAGCCCGGCGCGTGCCTTGTCGCCGTCCTCTCCCGGAATCGCCGACATCTTCGCCTCGAGGCCGGCCTTGAGCTTCTCCCAGATCCTCGGCACGGCGAAGAACCATGTCGGGCGCACCTTCGGCAACCAGTCGACGATCTGGCGTGGATCGGGGCAGATGGTCACGGTCAAGCCCCGGATCACCGGCAGGTAGTAGTGCGCGCCGCGCTCGGCGATGTGCGCCGCCGGCAGCCACGAGATCACCTTCCCGCCGCGCGCGGGAAACTCGATGATCCCCTCGACTCCGGCGGTCAGGCTCATCAGGTTGCGATGGGTGAGCTGGACGCCCTTGGGGGGCCCGGTGGTGCCAGAGGTGTAGATCAGCGTCAGCAGATCGTCGGGCTCGACCGCGGCGACGGACGCGCTG
>JBKJXG010000003.1:0-2510 GCA_046716525.1 Solirubrobacterales bacterium | reverse complement strand
GTGCCGGGCCGCCGCGGCGCGGCCCCGGTCGCCTGGCTCGCGGTGATCTCGGAGCATCAGCCGCTGGGCGACTTCGAGCGCCTCTGCGCCCGCCAGGCGGCGATGGTGGTCGGGCTCGAGCTGATGCGCGAGCGGATCGTGCGCGAGACAGAGCGCCGGCTCGCGGGTGATCTGCTCGCCGACGCGCTCGGCGAACGGCTCGAGGTCGAGGAGCTTCGCGGCAGGCTGCGACCCTTCGGCATCGGCGGCGAGGCCGCCGTATTGGTATTCGACCTCGAAGACCCCCAGAGCGCGGAGGCGACGCTCGAGTCGGCCCTGGCCGAGGCGGGTGTCCCAGCGCTGGTCGCGACCAGCGCTGCCGCCGGCAAGCCTTTTTTGTGCGCGGTCGTCGATACCCATGACGCGGATCCGCTCGGCACCGCTCGGGGTGCTCGTGAGGCGCTCACCGGCGGGCCCGGGAGAAACGGCGTCCGCGTCGCCGCCAGCCGCCCGGCGGGAGTCGGCTCTCTGCGCCGCGCATTTCACGAGGCCCGCTGCGCGCTCGAAGCCACCTCGGTGGTCGGCGGCGATGCCCCCGAAGTTGCCTCGTATCGAGATCTCGGTGCCTTCACGCTGCTGCTCTCGCTTCAGGACGACGACGCCCTGCGCCTCTACAGCGATGGCCTGCTCGACCCGATCGAGCGCACGGAAGGCGAGTACGGCGGCGAGCTGCTGCGCTCGCTTGAGGCGTTCATCGAGAACAACGGCAACTGGGAGCGCGCCGCGCGCCAGCTCTACTGCCACCGACATACGCTGCGGTACCGGATCCGCAAGATCGAGGAACTGACCGGCCGCGACCTGGGTAGGGCGACGGACAGGATCGAGCTTTGGTTGGCACTTCGAGCGAGGGAGCTTGTCCGGTGAAAGTTGGAGTACCGACAGAGATCAAGCCCGACGAGTACCGGGTAGCGATCACGCCGATCGGCGTTCGCGAGCTATCGGAGCGCGGTCACGAGGTGCTCGTCCAGGCCGGAGCCGGAGAGGGCAGCGCGATCTCAGACGCCGACTACGAGGCCCAGGGCGGGCGCATCGTGGCGACGGCCGAGGACGTCTTCGGCGAGGCCGAGATGGTGCTCGGCGTCAAGGAGCCGCAGCCGGGCGAGGTCGAGATGCTGCGAGAAGGCCAGACCCTGTTCACCTACCTGCATCTCGCGCCGGCGCCCGGGCTGACCAAGGCGCTGTGCGACTCAGGCGCTACCTGCGTCGCCTATGAGACCGTCGAGGACAAGCTCGGGCGCCTGCCCCTGCTGGCGCCGATGTCGGAGGTCGCCGGCAAGATCGCCACGCAAGCGGGCGCGTTCATGCTCGAGCGCCCACTCGGCGGTCGTGGGATCCTGCTCGGCGGCGTCCCCGGCGTCCCTGCCGGCAACGTGATGATCATCGGCGGCGGTGCCGTCGGCATGCACGCCGCCTTCGTCGCGATCGGGATGGAGGCGGACGTGTTCGTCTACGACGTCTCGCTGGACAAGCTGCGAGAGCTCGATGTCGCCTTCGGCGGCCGCGCCGCGACCGTGTTCAGCTCGACGCTCTCGATCGAGGAGCGCCTTCCCGACATGGACCTGGTGATCGGCGGCGTGCTCGTGCACGGAGCACGGGCGCCGCACGTGATCACCCGCAAGCAGCTGGCGCTGATGAAGCCTCAGGCAGTCCTCGTCGACGTTGCGATCGACCAGGGCGGGTGCTTCGAGACGTCGCGGCCGACGACGCATGGCGACCCCACCTACGAGGTCGACGGGATCATCCATTACTGCGTCACGAACATGCCCGGCGCGGTGCCGATCACCTCGACCTACGCGCTCACCAACGCGACGCTCCCCTACGTTCTCGCGCTCGCCGAGCACGGCGTCGCCGAGGCAGCTCGCCGCGACCACGGCCTCAAGCTGGGAATCAACGTGGCCAGGGGCCAGGTCGCACATCGAGCGGTCGCCGAGGGCGTCGGTATGGATTACGTGCCGCCGGAGCAGCTGCTCGATATCGGCGCTCCCGATCAAGACGGAGCGTCAGCGGGGGCGACCGCCTCGCACGCGATCTCTGGCTGAGCGCCCGAATGGCGTAGCGACCCACCGAAGCGCAAGGAGACGAAAGAACATGGCGACCGTCACCGGCAGCAAGCTGCAGAACTTCATCAACGGCGAATTCGTCGATGCGTCCGAGGTCGAGGACGTGATCAATCCATCGACCGGCGAAGTGATCGCTGAGGCTCCGGTGTCCAATGCCGAGGAGGTCGACAGGGCGGTGAAGGCCGCCCGCAAGGCCTTCGAGAGTTGGGGCTCGGTGACGCCGCGCACCCGCTCCGAGGCGCTGCTCAAGCTCGCCGACGCGATCCTCGAGCACGGCGACGAGTTCGCCGACCTCGAGTCGGCCGACGCGGGCAAGCCACGCCAGGCGTTCGTCGACGAAGAGCTCGAGATGTGCGCCGACAACCTGCGTTTCTTCGCCGGTGCTGCGCGCAACCTCGAGGGCAAGTCGGC
>JBKJXG010000002.1:0-4651 GCA_046716525.1 Solirubrobacterales bacterium | reverse complement strand
TGATCAGAGAGGTCGCGGCGATGCTGCGCGACCGTCTGCGCGGCGAGGAGCTCTTGGCCCGCCTCAGCGGTGATGAGTTCGGGCTGCTCTTTCCGGGCATCGGCGAGGACGCCGCGCGTGCTCGGGTCCTCGGGCTTCTCCACGTCGTGCGCCAGGGTGGCGGCTCGGGCACGATCACCGCGAGCGCCGGAATCGCGATGGCCACCAGCGTCGCCCGCGTCACGGCCGCCGACCTGTTGATCGCCGCCGACATTGCGCTGTATGAGGCTAAGAACGCCGGGCGTGACCGGGTCTCGGTCTTCACAGGCAAGAATCGAGAGCGGCTCGAGTTGGTGAGCCGGGTACGCGAGGCGATCGAGGACGAGAAGCTGATCCTTTACTCGCAGCCGTTGATCGACCTGCGAAACGGCGAGGTTTGGGCCGAGGAGTTGCTCGTGCGAATGCTCGGCGCAGATGGTGAGGTGATCTCCGCCGCTCAGTTCGTCCCGATCGCCGTTAACTTCGGGCTGATCAAGCTGATCGACCGCTGGGTCCTCTCGCAGGCCGTGGACCTTGCCGCGCAAGGCAGGAGAATGACCGTCAACCTTTCCGCCGCATCAATCACGGATCTCGATCTGATCCGCTCCGCCTGCGGCAGGCTGAAGCGCGAGCGCATCGATCCCGACCTGCTGGTCTTCGAGATCACCGAGACGACCGCGACGCCGGCGATCGAGTCGTTGCGAGAGTTTGCGGCCGTGGTCGAGCGCGCGGGATGCCACCTCGCGCTCGACGATGTCGGTACGGGCTTCGGCTCGCTGACGTACCTGCGCCACCTGCCGTTTCGGTATCTGAAAATCGATATGGAGTTCGTGCGCGGGGCCGCTGAATCGCCTGCCGATGCGCGGATCGTCCGCTCGCTGACCTCGATCGCACACGGGTTCGGGATACGAACCGTGGCCGAGGGTGTGGAGGACGCATCCGTGCTCGAGCAGCTGAAGGCGTTCGGCGTCGACTATGCCCAGGGCTACCACCTGGGCCGCCCGGCGCCGATCGACCATTCCTGACCCGACGGCGTGGCGCCTCAGCCCGAGGCCAGCAGCCTGACGCCGAGCAGCTCGGCGACCCCGGTGGCGCCGTTTCGCATCACCCAGTCGTGGTTGCTGCGGAAAACGGGGTTCAGGACCGGTGCCAGCAGCGTCATCCAGCGTTTCGACGCCGAGACCTTCCCCTCGTAGAGAACGGCGGTTACCCCCTGCTGCTCGAACAGGCGCCAGCTGCCGGTGCCGACGAGGTCGCCGCAGACGTCGGCGACGACCAAGCGCGGCCTTTCGATCACCCGCGCCCTCGCCTCGAAGACCAGCGAGTAGGGAAGCTTTGCCCGCCACGTGAGGCGCGAGTGGGCGCCGATGCCGATCTCGTCGCCAGGATCGAGCTCGACCACGCTTTCGAGACCCTGCCACCAGCTCGGCCATGCGCGTTGGTCGTAGATCGCTTCCCAGACTCGCTCGCGCTCGCACTCCAGCAGCCACGTGCTGAGGAAGTGATAGTTCAGTTTCGGGAGGGCTCGCCGTTGCCGAAGCCCAGCGGCGGTTCGTGCACCCTCGAGAAACGCACGACGGTGACCGTCTCCTCCGGGTCGATGTCGCGTCCGTAGATCTGGCGCATGAATCCAAGCGTCTCCTCGACTCGGCGAAACTCGGGGTTGTCGTGCTCGATGTCGCGTGGGGAGAGGTCGCCCGCGCGCTTGACCTCGACATCGTCGATGACGGCGGTGAAGATCTTTTCGCGCGGGCTGTGCTGGTGGCCGATCGTCACCCACAGGAGCTGGCCGCGCTGGTACTTGCGTGACTTGTCGCCGAGACGGATCGTCGCGGTCTTGCGGCCACGCTTGAGCTGATCGCTGAACGCCGGCGAGAAGAAGTTGAGCGCGAAGAAGCCGTGGGCCATCCGCTCTTGAGCCTATCGGGCGGGATCGGAGAACCCCTGCTCGCCGAGCAGACGTACGAAGCGACAAGGAGCGATCGTCGTCTGCTCGAGGCCGGCGCCGGAGTCGAGCTCGAAGTCGACCTCGGTACGAGCGATCACCGTCAGCTGCTCCGCCGGTCCCGCGACCAGTGGAATCACGATCCGGCCGCCGACTGCGAGCTGGTCGATCAGCGCGGGCGGTAACCGCGGCGCCGCTGCATGCACGGCGATCGCGTCGAACGGGGCCTGCTCGGCGAGCCCGAGCGTGCCATCGCCGAGGCGCACGTCGACGTTGTCACAACCGAGATCGTGCAGACGGCGCTCGGCTGCGGAGGCGAGAACCTCGATTCGCTCGAGGCTGACGACCGAGGCGGCGAGGCGCGAGAGAATTGCCGTCGAGTAGCCCGAGCCTGTGCCAACCTCGAGCACCCGCTCGGTCCCGCCGAGGCGAAGCGCTTGAGCGATCGCGGCGACGATCCACGGCTGGGAAATGGTCTGCTCGCAGCCGATCGGCAGGGCGCCGTCGCGATAGGCCCGCGATTGGAGGCGGCGCGTGACGAAGCGCTCGCGCGGCACATGCGCCATCGCCTCGAGCACGCGTTCGTCGGAGATCCCGCGCCGGCGCAACTGGCGCTCGACCATCTTCGTGCGCCTGGCGTCGAAATCGATCATTCGCGGAGAATGCTTCGTCGCCGGCGGCTAGAAGATGTAGGCGCGCAGGCGGCGCGGCTCGAGCACCGTGACTCGGCCTCTTCCGACCGCGACCACGCCCGCTCGCTCGAGCGTTGCGAGGAAACGGCTGACGCTCTCACGCGAGGTGCCCGCAAGCTGAGCCAGGTCAGCCTGGGTCATTTGCACGGTGATGCCTTGGCGATCGACGGGGACGACCTCCTCGGCGATCAGCTGCGAGAGCACGCCGGCGACGCGGCTGGGGACGGTCTGAAACGACTGGCGAGCGACGCGCTCGTTGGTCTCGCGCAGGCGGCGAGTGATCGCGACGATCAGCTTCGCCGCGATGTCGCCGTGATCGGCGATGACTCGGCGTACGTCGGACGCAGGCAGAGCAAGCAGTTCCGCCTCGGTCAGCGTTTCGACGCTGGCCGAGCGGCTGCCTCCGTCGAGCATCGCCAGCTCGCCGAAGATGTCGCCGGGTCCCAGGGTCGCGAGCGCGATCGCGCGGCCGTCGGAGTGCTCGCGGGTTACCCGCAGCTCGCCACTGCGAACGATGTAGCAGGCGTCGGATTGATCGCCCTCATGAAAGACACGCACGTTCTTCGGGAACGCGCGCGGGACCGCAACCGAGCCGATGCGCTCGAGCTCGGCCGGCGACAGGTCGCTGAACAGCGGTACGCGCGAGAGCAACTGCGCGGATGCCTCTCCCATCGGCCAAGTATCCCGTTTGGCGGCCGCTCAGGGCTGACAGGACGCACACCAGTACGCCATCCGGTTGTCATCGCCCTGACCTCGTGAACGCACCTTGTCGCCGCAGCGCGGACAGCCGCGCCGGGTGGCGCGATAGATCGAGTGTGGACGGCGGCCTTTGGCGATCGAGATCTTCATTACCCGCTCGTTCTCGGCGACAACCAGCTCGAGCTCGTCCGCGGTCAGCTGGTCGACCTTGCGCCAGGGGCTGACCCGGGCGCGAAACAGCGCCTCGTTTCGGATCGCGTTGCCGATGCCGCCGATGATCTCCTGATCGAGCAGGGCGTCGCCGATCTCACGCCCGGCGCCCAACTGGCGCAGGCGTGAGACCGCCGCGCCGCGCTCGAACCCGGGGCGCAACGGATCGGGGCCGAGGCGGCGCACCCCCGGGTCGTTTCGCATCCGCGACTCGCTGACGACCCGCAACAGCTTGCCTCCGTTCTGGGCGGCGATCCCGCGTCCGGAGGCAAGTCGCAGCCACGGCTTGCCGTAGGGCATGCGTCCATCCGCGCTGATGAACCAGCGTCCGTTCATGCCGAGGTGGCTGTGGACGACCAGGCCCCCGGAGAAATGCGCCACCAGGTGCTTGCCGAAGGCCTCGGCGTTGTCGAGCGTTCGCCCTTGCAGCTCGGCGGCGCGGGTGAAGATCGGCGAACGAGGGTTGGGGGCGTCGGCGAGGGCGATCTCCTTGCCCTTGAGCGCGGCGTTCATGCGGGCGGCCGCGCGGTGGATCGTGTCACCCTCGGGCACGCTCAGCCCGCTGCCACCAGCCGGCGCGGCTGGCGCGAGAAGCCGGCGGCGATGATCTGCGCCTCGAGTCCCGAACCCATCACCGGCTCACCGTCGACGCGCTCGATGCCGAGCTTCGGGATCTGCTTCGAAGACGCGGCTTCTGCCAGCCGCGAGACCGCCTCGACCAACGCGTCGCCCTCGAGCTCGACGAGGCGAACGATGCCCTTGCCTCCGCGCTCGACGTAGACGATCGGCTTGCCGCCACAAAGCAGGACGAACGCCCCAGGCGTGCGCGACGGCCGCCGTCCGTGCTCGCGCTTGGGCCAGGCGAGCGAGGCGCCGTAGGGCTGGGCCGGGTCGGTCGCGGCGAGGATCAGGTACTCGTCGTCGACCTGCGGCATCGCGCGCAAGCGCTCGACCGCGCCCGCGAGGGCGAACTGCGCTCCCCCGAGCCCCTCGACGAAATAGCCGCGGCGTGCGGTGCCGAGGATCTACAGATTGGACAGCTCGCCATAGAGACTGGAAAAGCCCCCTGGGACGCCCTCCGCCATCA
>JBKJXG010000001.1:0-3725 GCA_046716525.1 Solirubrobacterales bacterium | reverse complement strand
GCCCAGAGGTCATCGAAGTCGCGGTAGCTAGCCGTGACCTCGAAATCCCCTAGTTCGATCGCGCGCAGGCCGGCCTGCTCCCACCATTCGATCAGCACACCAACGTCCGCGAGACCGACCTGCGCGTCGGCGTCGACATCTGCGAGCTCGGTCGGTGCGGCGGCTTGGGCGGCGTCCCAGAATGAGCGCAGCAGCGGCATCGCTTCGTCGTCCCAAAAACATGCCGCCACGACCCCGCTCGGTTTTGTCACCCGGGCCATTTCGCGCACGGCCAGTGGGGGGTCGCCGACGAGGTTGACCACCAGCTGAGCGAGGGCGGCATCGAAGCTCTTGTCAGCGAACGGCAGAGCTTCGGCCGAGCCGACGCGGATGTCGGCACCGGGAACACGGTCGCGGGCGACCGCGACCACAGCCTCGTTTGGATCGACGCCCGAGACCCTCTCCGCTCCCACCAGCTCGGCCAGCTTGGCCGCCAGCTGGCCTGTTCCGCAACCGACGTCCACGACGCGGCCCATATCCGTGACGCCCGCGCCGCGGATCAGGCCCTCCGCCAACTGCCGCCCGTAGCGGCCGACATGGAGGTCGTACGGATGGATGCTCGATTCACTCTCGCCCATTCGCTAGGCCACCTCGCTCGAATGTTTGTCATGCGCGACACCGATACGCCGGGCCCCAGGCGTTGCGCCACGCCCAGGCAGGTCGATCGCAACAAACACCCCCGAGGCGGCCGTGACGGCGGCGATCACCCCGATCGCGCCGGCGTAGTCGATCGCGTCAGCGAGGATCCCGGCGGCGAGGCCCCCTGCCACATAACCCATGTCGCGCCAGAAGCGATAGACGCCGACTGCGGCCGGGCGCGCCACCGGTGTTACCGCATCCGAGATCGCCGCGATCAAGGTCGGGTAGACGAGCGCGGTTCCGATGCCCAGGCCGACCGCGGCAAGCGCCGCTATGCCCAGGCCCCCGCCCGAAGCGGCGAGGACCACCAGCGCCACCGCCTGCACGAGCATGCCGGCGACGATCAACGGCTTGCGACCAGCTCGGTCCGATAGATGGCCGCTGTAGAGCTGCCCGAGCCCCCAGACCGCCGGGTACAGGCCGGCGATCAGACCGATCTGTCCCGGGCTCGCCCCTTCCGCCGCCAGGTAGAGCGGCACGATGCCCCAGGCGAGGGCATCGTTGAGGTTGTTGACCAGGCCAGCCTGCGAGCAGGCGCGAAGGGCGGGCTGCCGATAGGTCGCGTCAGGAAACGCCTGGCGCAGTCTCGGTGGCCGGTGGTCGGCGTTCGCGTGATCCCGACGCTGCTCGAGCGAAACGTGCGCGGACGTGTCGCGCACGAAGAGCAGCGTCAAGAAGAGGCCGATCACCGCGAGCGCAGCGCCGCCCGCAACTAGGACGTCGCGCGCAACGAACTCACTCGCCAGCCAGCCGCTAGCTGCGGCGGCGAGCGCCACCCCGCCGTAGCCGGCGGCCTCGTTCAGCCCGAGTGCGAAGCCGCGGCGCTCGGGACCGACGAGGTCGATCTTCTTTACCACGGTCATCGACCAGGCGAGGCCCTGATTGACGCCGAGGAAGACGTTGGCGATGACGATCCACGTCCAGCTCGGGGCGAGCGCGATCAGCAGCGGCACCGGCAGCGCCATCGCCCAGCCGATGATCAGAAGGCGCCGCCGACCGATCCGCTCGGCCAGGGCCCCGGCCCCGAGGTTGGTGAACGACTTGGCCAGGCCGAACGCGACGATGAAAGAGACGACCGCCGCGCTTGAGCCCAAACCGAACTCGTTCTCGCCGATCAGAGGCAGGGTCGAGCGCTCGAGGCCGACCATCGCCCCGACGAGGACGTTGACTGCGACGAGGAGGGAGAACTGGGGAAGGTTCTCCCGGAGGCCGAGGCGAACTTGCGCCACGCTATGTGCGGGCCAGCGCCTTGCCCGTGAGGTTCGCGGCGACGATCTCGGCCTGGTGCTCCGGTGCCGGCGGGATGTCGTTGATCAGGGCCGCGACGAACGCATCCTCAGATTCGAGCTGAAGAGCCTGGTTGTGACGACGCTCGAAGCCGATCGTCGAGGCGGGGTGCCCGGAGAGCCCGCGCCCACAGACTGAGCCCGCATAGTGGGCCGGGTACAGGACCAGGTCGTCGGGGAGGGTGAGTAGTCGGCCCGTGAGTGACCGATACAACGTCCGCGCCATGTCCGCGACGGTCTGCTCCCCGTGAGCGTGGAGGTCGGGACGTCCGACATCGCCGACCAGCAGGGCGTCTCCGGTGAGCACGAACCACGGCTCGTCAACCCGGGCGTGGTCGGTGACGAGGTAGGCGTGGTGTGCGGCGGCGTGCCCCGGCGTCGCCAGCGCCTCGATCTCGGTGTTGCCGAGCTTCAGCGTCTCGCCGTCGGCGAGCGGCTGATGGTCGAACGCCACTCCTGAGTCGGCCGGGAAGTAGGCGGCCGCACCGGTCTTCGCTACGAGCTCAGGCAGACCCGAGACGTGATCGGCCTGCAGGTGCGTTTCGAGCACGGCGACGATCTCCGCGCCCTGCGCCTGAGCGCGAGCGATGTACTCGTCGACTAGGTCGACGTGGGGATCGACGACGGCGAACGTTCCCTTTGTCTTGCAGCCGAACAAATACGAGGCGCAGGCTGTCTCATCGTTGAGGAGTTGTCGGAAGTACATGCCGGCCCTCCGGGCGTCGTGGGTTTCACTTGACAAGATATCAATAAAGTACTTGAATAGTACCGTGGCCGACTCTCGAGGTGCCAAGGAAGCCGTCTTTGAAGCGGTCGCGACGATGGGTAAAGCCCTGGCCAGCCCGCGGCGTTTGGAGCTCATCGACCTGCTCGCCCAGGGCCCGCGGACGGTGGAGGAGCTAGCGCGAGCCACGGAGCAATCGAGCGCCAACACGTCGCAGCACCTGCAGGCATTACACGGCGCCGGGGTGGTTGAGCGGCAAAGGGAGGGTCTGCGAGTGCGCTACTCGCTTGCCGGTGATGACATCGTCGAGCTTTGGTCGACGTTGCAGAGGGTTTCCGCGAATCGGATTGCCGAGGTTGAGCGAGCCGCCCGCGAGTACCTCGGCAAGCCGGTCGAGGGCATCGCCCGAGGCGAGCTCAAGGCGCGGTTGCAGGAGGACGACCTCGTGATCGTCGACGTTCGCCCGGAGAACGAGTACGCGGCCGGGCACATCGAGGGCGCTCTATCGATCCCAATCGACCAGCTGGCGCAGCGGCTCGCCGAGCTCCCTGAGGGCTCGGAGGTCATCGCCTACTGCCGAGGTCCGTTCTGCGCCTATGCGAATCAAGCGGTGCGGGAGCTGCAGGACGCGGGTCGCTCGGCGCGACGCCTGGAGGTCGGCTGGCCCGAGTGGAAGCTGGCGCAGGGAGAGACACCGACACGGAAGGAAGCGGCATGACGACCGAGACCAGAAAACTCGACACATCCGAGCTCGAGCAACGGGTGAGGAACATGTACGAGGAGGTGGCGCTCGAACCCGAGCGCGAGTTCCACTTCGAGACGGGGCGTGCCTTGGCGGAACGGCTGGGGTACCCGACATCGGATCTCGACCGGATCCCACCGGGCGCCATCGAGTCGTTCGCCGGCGTCGGCTACTTCCTCGATCTCGCCGCGATCGGGACGGATGACTCGGTGCTCGATCTGGGGAGTGGCTCGGGGACCGACACCTTCATCGCTGCGCTTGTGGCCGATCGCGTGACCGGCGTCGACATGACCGA